>JAQGLH010000052.1 GCA_028293005.1 Alphaproteobacteria bacterium | reverse complement strand
CCGAGACCTAGAACACCATGTGGTGGATGCCCGAGCCATCGTCGGTATCGCCGATATACATTCCGGGACGTTTGCTGACCGCGTCGAGGCCTTTGATAACCTTGATCTATTCCGCATCATAGATGTTTTCGCTGGGGGAAGTTGCCATGCTCATTATATAGCGGGCAACGGCCGAAAACCCAAGAAAATAAGCCCCCGGCGAGCTCACCAGGCGGCTCAGCCGGCCTCGAGCCCGCCCTCGTTCAGGCTGAGCCATGTCGCGCCGGCGATTCCATCGAACAATCCTCGCTCGGTGCCGGTCAGCCAGACCTGCGCGCGCGAGCCGTCGAGCCGCTCGAACAAGGCCGCGCGGCGCAACGGGTCGAGATGCGCGGCGACCTCGTCGAGCAGCAGGATCGGCGGTCGGCCGGTTCGTTCGGCAACGAGATCGGCATGCGCGAGCACGATCGCGAGCAGCAAAGCCTTTTGCTCGCCGGTCGAGCAATGCTCCGCCGGCTGGCCTTTGGCGACATGGGTGACGCGCAGATCGCTGCGGTGCGGCCCGATCAGCGCGCGTCCCGCCCCGGCATCGCTGCCGCGATTGGCGCGTAGCGCGTCCCTCAGCACGGCTTCGGCGTCGCCCGGCGCGGGGCGCCAGCGCTCGAGCTTCAGCGCGGCGCGGGCGAACGGCCCCTTGGGCTGAGAGTCGAGCCGGGCCGTCAAAGCCCCGAGCGCCTCCTCTCGCGCGGCGGCGATGCGCGCGCCATGCTCGGCCATCGCCGCTTCGAGCGCGGCCAGCCAGTTCGGATCAGCACCGCCCCGACCTGCAGCGCCCCGATCTGCAGGGCCATGATCGGCGAGCAATTTGCTGCGCGCGCGCATGGCTGCCTCGTAACGCGCCGAATGGCTCGCGTGAGTGGGATCGAGCGCGAGCACCAGACGGTCGAAGAAGCGCCGGCGAGCACTGGCAGTTTCGCTGAACAGCCGGTCCATCGCCGGCGTCAGCCACAGGATCGACAACCATTCGGCGAGCGAAGTGGCAGAGGCGGTGCTGCCGTTGATCCGCACCTGCCGCCGCTCGGGCGCCGCCGCGCTGGTGCCGGTGCCTATGTCGACACTCCCCTCGCGTTCACGGTCGGAAGTGGGCTCGCCCGATCCGGCCGAACCGGTGTCGAGGCGGGCCGCGACCGCGAAGCCGCCTGGGCCGTCGCTCCGCGCCATCGCCGAGAGCGTAGCTCCACGCAGCCCCCGCCCGGGCGACAGCAGGGATACGGCCTCGAGGACATTGGTCTTGCCCGCGCCATTCGCGCCGGTCAGCACGACGAAGCCCGGCCCGGGCCGGAGCAAGGCATCCGCATGATTTCTGAAATTGGTGAGGGAGAGCCGTTGCAGGAACACGCTTCTTCCTAGCGCCCCGGGGTCAAATGCAGCAATGGAAGCTTGCAAAATGGACCATTCAGCCGGCTGACGGGCACCGCCGATTGGAGTAGGGCGAAATAAGATGTAGAGCCGCGCAGAACAGGAGGGTCCAAAATGCGCCTGCTCCTTTTTCTATTTCTGTCGCTAGTCTCACGCCCGGCGTTCGCGGGGCAGCACGCCGTCTACGTCGACCCGGACGGCAAGCGGCTGATGGTCGACGTCGCGGACGACGGCTCTGCGCGGTTCCTCGCCGAAGGCGAGCAAAATTACGGCCTCTGGCGCGACGGCCAATTCTATATCGTCAACCGCGACGAGGGCCCTTTGACCGTGATGCGAATCAACGATCTGGCGGCCGCTGCCGACCAGGTCGCAGCAGCAGCCGGCAACACCGCGGCCAAGCCGCCGGACCGGCAAGGCGAGACCATGCGCGTAGAGCCCAAGGGGCAGCGCCGCATCGCGGGCCATGATGGGCAGGTGTTCGCGGTGTTCGGCATCCTCAAGGAATCGCCCGGGACCGGGATCGAGTTCGTGACCACGCGCGAACCGGCGCTGCAGGCGCTCGGCCGCGCGATGGAACAATTCATGCTTTCGGACATGATCCTCGCCCACGATCACGAGATGGCGGCCGGGACGCGGGCGATCTTCGCGACGGGGGCGCCGCTCGACCTCGGCGGGTTGCTCGTCCTCGCCTCGCTCGAGACGAGCGACGTCCCCGCGGCGGCCGTGGCGCTTCCGGCCGAGCCCGAAACAATTGCCGAGATCGTCGCGGCGCTGAAGGCCGGAGACCCCGAAGTGCAAGCGGTGGATGAGCCAATGCCGCCCCCGGGGGAGACCTGACAGGGCAGGGCAGCAGGAGTAGGTCGGGCTGCGAATAGGTGGAGATGAGCGGTTAAAGGGGGTGATATGCGCCTGGTCCTTCTCTTCTGGCTGGCGATTGCCGCGCAGCCCGCTTTCGCCGGCCAGCGCGCGGTCTATGCCGAGCCTGACGGCAAGAAGGTGACCATCGAGGTCGCCGACAACGGCTTTGCGCGGATCAGCGACGACCCGGACCAATATGGCATCTGGCGCGACGGCCAATATTATCTCGTCACCCGCGATCACGGCCACTTGTCGGTCGCCCGGATCGAGGACTTGGCATCCGCGATCGACCAGGTCGTGCCGCCGATCTTCAAGACGATCTTCCAGGCAGCGGGCTCGGCGCCGCCGGCGGGCCTGCGGATCGAAGCCAAGGGCCGGCGGACCATCGCCGGGCACGACGGCCAGGTCTATGCGGTGCGAGGCATCGACAGGGACAAGCCCGACGAAACAACCGAGTTCGTGATGAGTAGCGACCCGGCGCTGCAGCCGGTCGGCCGGGCGATGGAGCAGTTCACGATCGGGACGATTGTCCCGCTCGGCACGCTGGTCGGCGATCTTGCCGCGGAGATGGTGGCGGACGCGCGGGCGATCTTCGCCAAAGGCGCGCCGCTCGACCTCGGCGGACATTTCACGCTCGTCTCGTTCGAGGCGGCCGATGTCTCGGCCGAGACGATGAACCTCCCCGCCAAGCCGCAGACGGTGGCCGAGATCGTCGCCGATTTGACGGGAAGCAACGCCGCGACGCCGTAGCGCCGACTGGAGTTCCACTCACGCGAACGGGCTTTTGCAGAAGTCCGGGAAGCGCGAGGGGAAAGGAGGATATCTTCAGACGCGCATCGGCATCAGAACGTAAAGCGCCGATGCCTTGTCGTTCTCGCGCAGCAAGGTCGGGGCGGCGGCATCGGCGAGGTGGACCTCGACCGTATCGCCCTCGATCTGGGCGAGGATGTCGAGCAGATAGCGTGCGTTGAAGCCGATCTCGAAGCTGTCGCTATTGTAGTCGCCGGAGACTTCCTCGGCGGCCGTGCCGTTCTCCGGACTGGTCACCGACAACGTCACCTTGTCGCGTTCGAGCGCCATCTTCACGGCGCGGGTCTTTTCGCTCGCGATCGTCGCGACACGGTCGACCCCTTCCTCGAAGCCGCGCGGGTCGATGCGCAGCAATTTATCGTTCGCCGTCGGGATGACGCGGCTGTAATCCGGGAAGGTGCCGTCGATCAGCTTCGACGTCAGCACCGCATTGCCGAGGCCGAAGCGGATCTTCGATTCGGACAGCGAGACCTGCACGGTCCCGTCGACTTCCTCGAGTAGTTTGCGAAGCTCGGCGACGCATTTGCGCGGGATGATCACGTCGGGCATCCCCTCCGCGCCAGACGGCCGCGGCACGGTCACGCGCGCAAGGCGGTGGCCGTCGGTGGCCGCCGCCTTGAGCACCGGCTGCGCCTCGTCCGAGACATGGAGGAATATGCCGTTGAGATAGTAACGCGTCTCTTCGGTCGAGATCGCGAAACGGGTCTTGTCGATGATCTGGCGCAATGTCGCGGCGGGCAGCTCGAATGCGGTCGGCAGCTCGCCCTCGGCGATCACCGGGAAATCATCGCGCGGCAAGGTCGCGAGGTTGAAGCGCGCGCGGCCGGCGTTGACCTGCATCTTGCCTTCGGCCGCGGACAGCTCGACCTGGCTTCCCTCGGGAAGCTTGCGGACGATGTCGAACAAGGTGTGCGCGGAGAGGGTCGTCGCGCCGCTCTGGCTGACGTTGGCCTCGACCGTCTCGTTGATCTGGAGGTCGAGATCGGTCGCCATCAGGCGAAGCCCGCCGCCTTCCTGACCCTCGATCAGGACGTTGGAGAGGATCGGGATGGTGTTCCTGCGTTCAACCACCGACTGGACGTGGCCGAGAGATTTGAGGAGCGTAGCCCGTTCGATCGTCGCCTTCATTCAGAACCCCTTGCCGCCGAGCGTTCGGCCAGGAGAGTTATAGCGAGACTTGGCGCGCCCGCCAGAGGATAATGCGCGGCGCAGCGGGATCCCGGTCGCTCTCGGCGTGCCGCGATTCGGCCGGTCGCCAGCCGCAGCTGGCCGGTCGTCAACGTGCCGATCCGTCCCGGCAGAAGCTCGTTTTTCGTTGCGGAGGGCACGGCGATCGGGGATCACGGCCGGCATGCGCGCGAGCCTCTTCCTCCTCTTGCTGGTGATCGTCGGAACGCCCGTCGCGGCCGAGACGAATTCGCTTGGCGTATTCGGTTTCTGGGGCGCGTTCGAGAAGGACAGCCCCAAAGGCTGCTATGCGATCACCGCGCCGCATCTGGTGTCCGGCCGGCAGCCGGCAGCCGCCGTCGCCCCTGGATTCGCCACGGTCGCTTACTGGCCGGAGCGGAAGATCCGCGCCCAGGTCCATTTCCGCCTCAGCCGCGAGAAAAGGAAGGAATCGGCGGTGCTGCTGCGGATCGACGATCGCACCTTCCAGCTCGTCGCCGGAGGCAGCGATGCCTGGGCGCCGGAGCCCGCGGCGGACGCGGTGATCGTCGCCGCGATGCGCAGCGGCGTGACGATGACGGTAGAAACGCGCTCGGCGACCGGGGCGCTGGTGCGCGATTCCTACCAGCTGCGCGGTGCCCCCACCGCCATCGACGCCGCCGCGGTGGCGTGTTCGCGGTGACAGCGCCGCCACGATAAGCCCCGCCCCTTGCGGGAAGCGTTGGTGGGCGGGAACAGGACCGGATCCGCGACGCCTTTCGGATCCGCGTCGGCCCCACGCCTACCCTCCCTCACGTCGAAGGACGACACACACCAAGCAAATACTGGCAAAATCGGCCACTTCTCCCTACATGGCGGGCGATGACTGCGATGCAAATCCCCGGACATATCGATCCAATCCCCGTTCCGCGCGGCGAGATGCCCGCCGGCGACGGCAGGATCGACCTCGTCGGCCTGTCGCGCGAGGCGATCCGCGACGCGCTCGCCGAGGCCGGCCTCGATCCGCGCCAGGCGAAGCTGCGCGCCAAGCAACTCTGGCACCAGATCTACAATCGTGGCGCCACCGGCTTCGAGACGATGAGCGACATCGCCAAGCCGCAGCGCGCCTGGTTCGCCGAGCGATTCACGGTCGGTCGTCCCGAGGTCATCGAGCATCTCGTCTCGACCGACGGCACACGCAAATGGCTGCTGCGCACCGCGGACGGCAACGATTTCGAGATGGTGTTCATCCCCGATGCCGACCGCGGCACCTTGTGCGTCTCGAGCCAGGTCGGCTGCACGTTGAACTGCACCTTCTGCCACACCGGCACGATGCGGCTGGTGCGCAACCTCACCGCGGGCGAGATCGTCGGGCAGGTCATGCTCGCGCGCGACACGCTCGGCGAATGGCCGTCGCAGCCCGAAGGACGGATGCTCTCCAACATCGTGATGATGGGCATGGGTGAGCCGCTGTACAATTTCGACAAGGTCCGCGACGCGCTGAAGATCGTGATGGACGGCGACGGGCTCGGCCTGTCGCGCCGCCGGATCACGCTCTCGACTTCGGGCGTGGTGCCGATGATGGCGCGCGCCGGCGAGGAGATCGGCGTCAACCTCGCCGTATCGCTGCATGCCGTGACCAAGGAAGTGCGCGACGAGATCGTGCCGTTGAACCGCAAATACGGCATCGAAGAGCTGTTGCAGGCCTGCGCCGATTATCCGGGCGCGAACAACGCGCGCCGCATCACGTTCGAATATGTGATGCTCAAGGACAAGAATGACAGCGACGCGGATGCGCACGAGCTGGTCCGGCTGATCCGCAAGTACAAGTTGCCGGCCAAGGTCAATCTGATCCCATTCAACCCATGGCCGGGCGCCGCCTATGAATGCTCGTCGCCCGAGCGGGTGAGGCGCTTCTCCGAAATCGTCTTCGAGGGCGGCATCAGCGCGCCGGTGCGCCGGCCGCGCGGCCGCGATATCATGGCCGCCTGCGGCCAGCTCAAATCCGCCGCCGAAAAGAAGAGCCGCGCCGAGCTCGACCGCGAGGCCGTGGCGGCCTGACGGCTATGGGGCGATGGGTGGCGGCTGGATGTGGCCCGTTGGCTGGCATGCTGCTGCGCCGGCAGGGCGTCGTTTTCGGTTGATATTCGCCCGATCCGCGTAGAAGCAGCCGTCACGATGTCGACGATTTTTTGCTGACCATGACCGCCTACGCGGAGAGGCGCGCATTCTGGGAGCATCCCGCGCTGCTTGCGGCCATCGTCCTGGCAGCCTGCATCCCGCTTCTCTTCCCCGCGATCCCGCCGCTGGTCGATGTGCCGGGCCACATGTCGCGCTACCACGTCGAGCTCGCGATCGGCGATTCGCCCTATCTCAGCCGCTATTATGGCTTCCAGTGGGCGTTGATCGGCAATCTCGGCATCGACTTGCTCATCATACCGGTAGCGAAGATCTTTGGCCTCGAGCTCGGCACCAAGCTGATCGTGATGGCGATTCCGATGCTGATGTCGCTCGGCTTCCTTGCCGTCGCGCGCGAGGTGCACGGCCGCATTCCGCCGACCGCCTTTTTCGCGTTGCCACTGGCTTATTCCTATCCGTTCCAGTTCGGCTTCGTGAATTTCTCGCTCTCGGCGGCGCTTTGCTTCCTCGCCTTCGCTTTGTGGCTACGCCTCGGGCGAACCGGCAGGGGGCGGCTTCGCGCGCTGATCTTCGTGCCGCTCGCAAGCCTGCTCTGGCTCTGCCACACTTACGGCTGGGGTCTGCTCGGCATCCTCGCTTTCAGCGCGGAAGCCGCCGCTCGGCGCGAAGCCGGCGCGAGCTGGCTGCGTGCTTCGTGGCGGGCGGTGCTGGCAAGCGTCCCGCTGATGCTGCCGTTTGCCCTGATGCTGCTGTGGCGCAGCGGCTTGACCGGCGGCGACACGTTCGAGTGGTTCAATTGGACCAACAAGATCGTCTGGATGGCCAGCTTGCTGCGCGAACATTGGCAGGCCTGGGACGTCGCCGGCGCCGCCCTGCTGATCATGCTTTGCGCGCTGGGCCTGCTCGGCATCGACTTCCGCATGGTGCTTCCGCTCAAGCTCGCGGCGATCCTGATGCTACCGCTCTTCCTGGTCATTCCGTTCGTGCTGCTCAGCTCAGGCTACGCCGACATGCGGCTCGCGCCGATCATGGTTGCGGTCGGCGTGCTTGCTCTCGACCTCAAGGATCCATCGCGGGAGCGCTTCGCCGCGACCGTCGCCGCGGCGGGACTGGTCTTCTTCATCGCCCGGCTCGCGGTGACGACACAGGTGTTTGCGGCGGTCGAGCGGGATTGGCAGCACCAGCTTACGGCGCTTGATCATATCGCGCCGGGCAGCCGGGTGCTGGCTCTCGCCAACACCCCCTGCCCCGGCGCCGCCACGTGGGCAACGCGCCGCATGGACCATCTCGATACGATGGCGGTCATCCGCCGCGATGCCTTCACCAACGGCATGTGGGCAGTTCGCGGCGCCCAGCTCCTACAGGTGAATTACAAGCAAAGCCGTCCGTTCGTCACCGATCCTTCGCAAATGCTGCGCCCGCCAAGATGCCGGGGCCGGTACCTGAGCATCGAGCAGGCGCTCGCCACGCCGGCGGGGAGCTTCGACTATTTGTGGCTGATCGACGTGCCGCGCGAGCAATGGCCGCACAAGCCGGGGCTCGTTGCCGTGTGGCAAGGCGGCGAGACCGGGATCCTCTACCGGGCGCCCGGCGCTTCTAATCCGCCGATCAACGCGGCTCCGGCCACGACCCACCAGCCGCGCCGAACACCCACTGGCGATTGAGCGCGAACGTCGCGACAGGAGTCACGAACAGCATCGTCAGCACCGGCCACCAGGTCGGGCCGGCAAGCAGACCGGTGAGCAACCAGACGAACAGGCTATTGAGCCCGAGGCTCACCAGCGAGACGAGGAAGAAACGGCCGGTGGTGCGGACCGAATTGCCGCGTTCACCATGGCCGCGGAAGCTCCAGCGGCTGTGCATCACATAGCCGGCGGTTAGCGCAACGACGTAGGCGAGGAAATTGGCGAGCAATGGCGCAACCCCGAGCCGGGTCGCGGTCACCCAATAAGCCGCGGCGCCGAGCGCCGTCACGAAGCCGCCCGTGATCGCGTAGCGGAAAATCTGGCCGAGCATCGCGAATGGTGGCTGCTGCTTCAAGATGCTGCGATCCCGCCCAATGATCCTGCCCGCCGATGGTGATTGCCCTTTGCGCGCCAGGGAGTAATGGCCGGTTGTTCCTTTGGGAAGAAAGAAGGTGGGGCCGATGGCGGCGGGCATCCCGGACACGTTCGACCGCCATTGGCGGCGCTGGTTGCTGCTGTTCTGGCTGGTCGCCTGCGCCGGGCTGATCATCGACCGCTGGAATTCGATCCATTGGTTCGCGCTTCCCGACACCGACGACAACATGCGGATCATGCAGGTCCGCGCGTGGCTGCAGGGCCAGGCCTGGTTCGACCTCAGGCAGCACCGGCTCAACCCGCCGTTCGGCGCCAATATCCATTGGTCGCGGCTGGTCGACCTGCCGATCGCCGGGATCATCCTCGCGCTGCGGCCGATCGTCGGCGGCATCCTTGCCGAAAAGACGGCGGTGACCTTGGCACCGTTGCTGCCGCTGCTCGTCGCAATGGCCGCGACCGCGGTGGCGACACGGCGGCTGCTCGCGCCGAAGGCCTATCTGCTCGCGTTCATCCTTTTGATGTGCGCGCATTCGAGCCGGCTGATGTGGTCACCGCTCCGGATCGACCATCACGGCTGGCAGCTCGCCTTGCTGTGCGTCATCATGCTTTCGTTCACCGACCGCAACCGGGCGCGTGGCGGGCTGCTGCTCGGCATCGCCAGCGCGCTTTCGCTGACGATCGGCCTAGAGATGCTGCTCTATCTCCTCGTCGCCGGCGGATTGACCGTCCTGCTGTGGGTGCGCGATGCGGACGAGCGGATCAGGCTCGCCAGCTATGGTGCAACACTCGCCGGGGGGACCGCGCTCGGTTATCTCCTGTTCGCTTCGTACGACAACCGCGCGATACTCTGCGACGCGCTGACGCCGGTCTGGCTTTCGGCGATGGTCGCCGCCGGCGCCTTGTGCGTGCTGCTCGCGATGCTGCCGCTCGCCACGCCGCGCGCGCGCCTCGCGGCGGCGGCCGGCGGCGGCCTGCTGCTCGCGGGCGGATTCGCGGCATCGTGGCCGCAATGCCTCGGCCGGCTCGAAGCGGCCTCGCCCGAGCTCGAGCGGCTCTGGCTCGACCGCGTCCGCGAGGCGATGCCGATCTACAAGCACGATGCGGTGATGATCACCGCCGTGACGGCGCTGCCTTTGGCCGGACTCGCCGGCTACGCCGCGATGCTGTGGCGGCACCGCCATCAGCCAGACCGGCTATTGCCCTGGGCGGCGCTCGCGACACTCTGCTTCGTCGCGACCGCCTTGCTGCTGTGGCAGAGCCGCACCGGCCCGGCCGCCCAGACCTTGGCGGTGCCCGGAGCGACGGCGCTCGGCTGGCTGTTGATCCCGCGCGCGCAGGCGAGCGGCAAATTGCTGGTGCGGGTGTTCGGCACGGTCGCGGCGTTCCTGATCGTCTCCGGGATCGGCGCGCAATATGTCGTCGAGAAAATGCCCAAGAAGAGCGGCGGCGGGCTGGGGATCGTCAACCAGGCCAATCGCCTGTGCCCGACGATGCCGGCGCTGCGCCCGATCGCGCTGCTGCCCAAGGGGGTCGTGCTGACCTTCGTCGACCTTGGTCCGCGGCTGATCACGCTCACTCCCCATGACGCCATCGCCGGCCCCTATCACCGCAACGGCGACGCGATCCTCGACGTCCACAAGGCCTTCCGCGGCAGCGTCGACAATGCCCATGCGACAGCGCTCCGCCGCGGCGTCGATTATGTGCTGATCTGCCCCAATCTTTCGGAGGCGACCGTCTACCGCGCGGAAGCGCCGCATGGCTTCTATGTCCAGCTTGCCGCCGGCCGCGTGCCGTCATGGCTCGAGCGCATCCCGCTGCCAGCCGGATCGCCGTATATGATGTGGCGGGTCAGACGTTGAAGCTGACGCCGATGCCGTCGATCACGAACTGAGCGGCAAGCGCGGCGAGGATCACGCCGAGCAGGCGCGTGATCATCGCCTCGATCTTGTGGCCGACCAGCCGCATCAGCGGGCCGGCGGCGAGCAACGCCACCAAGGTCAGCATCAGGATAGCGCCGAGGGCGGCGAGCACGACCAAGGATTGCTGAAGACCGTTGCTGCGCGCCATCAGCAGCATCGCCGAGGCGATCGAGCCGGGCCCGGCGATCATTGGGATCGCCATCGGGAAAACCGAAATATCCTCCGCTTCGGGGCTCGCGCTGACTTCCTGCGCGCGAGTCTCGCGCCGCGCGGTACGCCGCTCGAACACCATCTCGAGCGCGATCAGGAACAGCATGATCCCGCCGGCGATGCGGAACGCCGCCAATGTGATGCCGAGCTTGGCGAGCAGATCCTCGCCGAGCATCGCGAAGAAGAGCAGGATCGCGGCGGCGATCGCAACCGACCGCAGCGCCATCGACCGGCGGTGGGCGGCGTCCGCGCCGCGCGTCAGGCCGGCGAAGATGGGCGCGCAGCCGGGCGGATCGATCACGACGAAGAAGGTGACGAAGGCCGAGAGGAACAGCTCGCTCATCGAGCGGCCTCGTCCTCGGTCGGCTGTGCATAGCGGCGGGCGCGCCAAGGCGGGACGATCCGGCGCCCCGTCTCGTCGCCCGTCGTCATAGCTCCGCGGGCGGAGCCAGACCGGCGCGGGCGTGCGCCGCCACGAGCGTGTTGCGCAGCAGCACCGCGATCGTCATCGGGCCGACTCCGCCGGGAACCGGTGTGATCGCCCGCGCGCGCTCGCGCGCCGAGGCGAAGTCGACGTCGCCGACCAGGCGCGTCGTGCCGTCTTCGCCGGCGACACGATTGATGCCGACGTCGATCACGACCGCGCCGGGCTTGATCCAGTCGCCCTTGACCATCTCCGGCCTGCCGACCGCGGCAACGACGATGTCGGCGCGGCGAACGACGTCGGGCAGGTCGCGCGTGCGGCTGTGCGCGATCGTCACCGTGCAATTCTCGGCGAGGAGGAGCTGCGCCATCGGCTTGCCGACGATGTTCGAGCGGCCGACGACGACCGCCTCGAGCCCACTCAATGAACCCAGCCGGTCCTTGAGCAGCATCAGGCAGCCGAGCGGCGTGCACGGCACCATCCCCGGCTCGCCGACCGCGAGCTTGCCGGCGTTGACGACATGGAAGCCGTCGACGTCCTTGGCCGGATCGATCGCGGCGAGCACCTCTTTCTCATCGATCTGCGACGGCAGCGGAAGCTGGACGAGGATGCCGTCGACCGCTTCATCGCGGTTGAGCTGCTCAATCAAGGCGAGGAGGGTGGCGGAGTCGGTCGCGGCGGGCAGGCGGTGCTCAAAGCTCGCCATGCCGGCCGCGACCATCGCCTTGCGCTTCGAGCCGACATAGACCTGGCTCGCCGGATCCTCGCCGACCAGCACGACTGCAAGACCCGGCTTGCGTCCGGCTGCTGCGACGAAGGCGGGCACGCCGGCGCCGACCCGCCCGCGCAGGCCTTCGGCGAACGCCTTGCCGTCGATGATCTCCGCTTGCTCCGATCCGCCGAGAGTCATTTCGGTGGCTGTCATTCCGGTGGCTGTCATCTCCGCGGGCGTCACTTCGGTGGGAGTGGCTTCAATCGACATGCGAGCTCAATAGGCCAGATCGACCGCAAGGCCGCGCAGCAGCATCCGCACGACCATGATCAGCAGCAGCACGACCAGCGGCGAGAAATCGATGCCGCCGAAATCGGGCAGGACCCGCCGGATCGGCCGGTAGAGCGGCTCGGTGATGCGGTCGAGCGCGTTGAGGAACGACCGTACGAAATCATTATAGGTGTTGATCACGTTGAACGCGACCAGCCAGCTCAGGATCGCCTGCGCGATGATGATGTAGGTCAGCACCCGCAACAGCAGGTCGATCACACCAAAGACGGCTAACAGCATAATCTCTCCTGCGAGTTCCGCTCGGCATGTAGGCGAGCGTCGATGGAGGGGCAATGGCCAGAGCCCGATCGTGCGAGGCCTGATCGCCGCCCGCCGAGAGCCTGGACGAATATGGTCTAGCGCGTCGGCACCGGCTCCTCGCCCGAATAATCGTAGAAGCCGCGGCCGGTCTTGCGGCCGTACCAGCCGGCATCGACATATTTGACCAGCAACGGTGCGGGCCGGAACTTGGGATCGCCGGTGCCATTGTAGAGCACGCGCAGGACCTCGAGGCAGGTGTCGAGCCCGACGAAATCGGCGAGCGTCAGCGGCCCCATCGGATGGTTGAGGCCGAGCTTCACCGCCATGTCGATGTCGCGGACGTTGGCGACGCCTTCGCCCAAGGCGAAGATCGCCTCGTTGAGCATCGGCATCAGCACGCGGTTGACGATAAAGCCGGGCGCGTCATTGGCGTGGACGACCTGCTTGCCGAGCGCCGCCGCATAGGTCTCGATCTTCTTGACGGTCTCGTCCGACGTCGCGAGGCCGCGGATCACTTCGATCAGCCCCATCACCGGGACCGGGTTGAAGAAATGAACGCCGATGAACCGCGCCGGATTGGGGGAGGCCTGGGCGAGGCGCGTGATCGGGATCGACGAGGTGTTCGACGCGAGCACCGCCTCGACGCCCATCACCTTGCCGAGCGCCTCGAAGATGCCGCGCTTCAATTCTTCGCGCTCGGTCGCCGCTTCGACGATCAGGCCGGCATTCACCATCGGCGCGAAATCGGCGACCGGCTCGATCC
Source organism: Alphaproteobacteria bacterium (assembly GCA_028293005.1). The sequence goes on along the minus strand of JAQGLH010000052.1, from coordinate 4,784 downwards.
GGCCGAGCAGCTGCTCGGCCTGCTGCCCGTCCATCTTCTGCTTCTCGACCAGCCGGCCGAGCCCATTGGCGATGGTGAGCTTGCCGCGCTCGGCACGCGCGAGATCGATATCCGCGAGGAAGACATGATAGCCCGCCGCCGCCGAGACCTGCGCGATCCCCACGCCCATCAATCCTGCACCGATAACGCCGACATTCTGCATGCTAAGCTTCCCTTGTGATTGCCTGACTCGCCTGTCCTCCGGCCCTGTTCTCCGGCCCTGATCCCCGGCCCTATCGTCTGCAACCCAGTTGCGCTAGCATGGCTTGATGCTGCTTATCGCGCTCCTTGCCGCGGTGCTCACAACGCCCCGCCCGGCCGATCTCAAGACATTCCGCGACTGGGCCGTCGGCTGCGACAACGGCCTCGCCTGCCACGCGACCTCGCTGATGCCCGATGGGCAGATCGCCGACCAGCCGGTGATGATGAGCATCGAACGCGGAGCCGGCGCGCGCGACCTGCCCGAAATCCGCGTGCGAGGCGAAGGCAAGCCCGGCCGCCTGCTCGCCGATGGCCGCACGCTCCGCGCCCGCCTGCGCGCCGACGATGGCGATTGGCGGATCGAGGACGGCGGCATCGCCGAGACGCTCGCGGCCTTTCGCAGCGCGCGGACGATCAGCATCGAAACCGATGGTGGGCGGCCGCTGGGCAAGGTCTCGCTCGCCGGCGCGAGAGCAGCCTTGCTCTATATCGACGAGGCCCAGAAAAGACTCGGCACGGTCACCGCACTGGCGCGCCCGGGTTTGCAGCCGGCCGACGCGGTTCCGCCGCCGCCCGCGCTTCCCCATATCGTCGCGCCCGCGGCGTCGAACGCACGCGGCTTCCGCGTCGGCGAGGATCGGATCGCGGCGCTGCGCAAGCAGGCCGGGTGCATCGCCGAACCGAAAGACCAGCCCGGATATGACAGCGAGCAGGTCGTGCTCGACGACCGCCGAACCCTGATCCTGCTCGGCTGCGGCGCGGGCGCCTACAATTTCAGCAGCATCCCCTATATCGCCCGCCGCGCCGGAGCCGCGATCGAGATCGGGCTGGCGCGCTTCGATCTGGCTCCCTCCTGGGGCGAAGGCGGCGGGCCGCCGATGCTGGTCAATGCCGGCTGGGATGCCAAGCACGGCATCCTGACCAGCTTCGCCAAGGGCCGCGGCATCGGCGATTGCGGCGTCGGCAGCGACTACGCCTGGGACGGAACCCGCTTTCGGCTGATCAGGCAGATCGAGATGAGCGAATGCCGAGGGTCGCTGGACTATATCACCACCTGGCGCGCGGTGGTCGGGCAGCGGTGATCACCCGTCTCCCCGGCCGCTTGCGGCAGGGGGATCAGCCCCTCGTCGCGCCCGGCTTCCACAATATATCTCCGCCCTCTCCAAGCGCGGCGAAGCGCGCGAGCACGAAGAGGTGGTCCGACAGGCGGTTGAGATAGGTCAGCGCCAGCGGGTTGAGCGCGACGCTGGCCGAGGCAGCGACCGCGACCCGCTCGGCGCGCCGGACGATCGTTCGCGCCAGATGGAGATGCGCCGCGCCCGCGCCGCCGCCCGGAACGATGAAGCTCCTCAGGGGCTCGAGCGTCTCGTTCATGGCATCGATCTCGCGCTCGAGCCGCAGCACCTGCTCGTGCGTGATGCGCAGCACCATCTCGCTCGGGCTGTAATCCTCGCCCGGCGTCGCGAGATCGGCGCCGAGGTCGAACAATTCGTTCTGGATGGCCTCGAGCATCCCGCGCTGGGCCATGTCCCGGACGTGGAGCAGCGCGATGCCGATCGCGCTGTTCGCTTCGTCGACATCGCCGATCGCCGCCATTCGGAGATCGGCCTTGGAGACTCGCGACCCGTCGACGAGGCCGGTCTCGCCGGCGTCGCCCGTCCGCGTGTAGATTTTGGTCAGCCGGACCAGGGTGTCAGCGTCCCGAGCCGCGCGCGACGAGCAGGAAGAGGATCACGAAGATGATCGCGACCGCCTGCCACATCACCCGCTTGCGCATCAGCGACTGCGAGCGCGCGCCCGTGAGGTCCTTGCCCTGCGCCATGCCGATCACGCCTTTGACGAGGATGTAGAGCGTGGTCAGCGCGGCGGCCACGACCAGCAAGAGGAGGAAGGTTGACATGGCCTCCCTCTAGAGCCTGATCGTCCTGGGTTGAACCGCTAATTGCAAACCCGAGACATGAATCCGGCTGCCGACGAAGCACAACCAAGATTCGGCCCTCGGGCCGAGCCGGAGACGCTCATGTCAGGCCGGGCATGTCAGACCGAGCCGATCAGGAAGCGAGCAGGCAATTGCCCGGAGCGAAGCTCGTCGACCAATTTTTGCGGATCGGCGCCCGCGGCGCGCATTGCCGCGAGCGACGGCGCGCCATCGCGCTTGGCGAGGCGCCGCCCTTCGCCGTCGGTGAGCAGACGATGATGATGGTACCGCGGCGTCGGCAGCGCGAACAGCTCCTGCAGCAGCCGGTGGACGTGGGTCGCGGCGAAGAGGTCGGCGCCGCGGACGACATCGCTCACCTGCTGCGCCGCATCGTCGATCGTGACGGCGAGATGGTAGCTGGCCGGCGCATCCTTGCGCGCGATCACGACGTCACCGAACTGCTCCGGGCCGGCCGCAACCTCCTGCTCGCCGTCTTGCCAAAAAAGCGGCCCGGTCTTCGCGAGCGCCTGCGCGACGTCGAGACGCCAGGCATGCGGCTCACGCGCGATCCGCGATGCCCGCTCGGTTTCGGACAGCGACCGGCACGTGCCCGGATAGACGAGCCCATGCGGTCCGTGCGGCGCAGCCGCACTGGCGGCGATTTCGGCAGCGATCGCCGAGCGCGTGCAGAAGCAGGGATAGGCGAGGCCGGCGCCACGCAGCGCGTCGAGCGCTTCCGCATATAGGTCGAGCCGCTGCGACTGGAGCAGCACCTCGCCGTCCCAGGCAAGCCCGAGCCATGCCAGATCCTCGAAAATCGCGTCGACATGGACGGGTCGCGCCCGCCCGGGGTCGATATCCTCGATGCGCAGCAAGAATCGGCCGCCCCGCGCGCGCGCGAAATCATGCGCGAGCAACGCCGAATAAGCGTGGCCGAGGTGCAGGCGCCCGGTCGGGCTCGGCGCGAAACGACTGATCACGGTCATGCAACCGACTCTTGACCGCCGACGCGGACTCGTGCTGTCATGACCGCGTCACGCTTGGCAGCCACAAGCGCGATCAGACCGGAGAAGGCTTGAAGAGCATTCTCCCACGTTCTGAGTGCGACAGGCCGGGGGCGGGCGTTTCGGAAGGGCTTCTCGACGAAACCGGAGCCCCGCGCCAGTCCATGTATCATCCCGATCTCATCCGTCATCCGGACAGCTGTCCAGCGCTGGTGCTCAACGCCGATTACACGCCGCTCAGCTATTATCCGTTGAGCCTGTGGCCGTGGCAAACCGCGGTCAAGGCGGTTTTCCTCGAGCGGGTCGACATCGTCGCCAATTACGCACGCGAGGTGCACAGCCCGACGCGGACGATGCACCTGCCCTCGGTGATCGCGTTGCGCCAATTCGTGCGTCCGTCCGAATATCCCGCCTTCACGCGGTTCAACCTGTTCCTTCGCGACCGTTTCGCCTGCCAATATTGCGGCGACATGCGCGATCTCACCTTCGATCACGTGGTGCCGCGCGCCCAGGGCGGACGCACGACCTGGGAGAATGTCGCCACCGCCTGCGCGCCGTGCAACCTGCGCAAGGGCGGCCGCACGCCGGGACAAGCCCATATGAATCTCAACCGCCGGCCGATCCGCCCGACCAGCTGGCAGCTCCAGGAACATGGCCGCAGCTTTCCGCCCAACTTCCTCCACGAGACCTGGCGCGACTATCTCTACTGGGACATCGAGCTGGAGGCCTGATCTGCGAGCGCCCGCTTGCGGGAACGAGCTCGCTTCGCTCTCCTCCCTAAAAGCCCTCCCCTACACGGTAGAGGAAACACTTCTTTCGTCGTTCAGCGCCTCAGCCAGTGGCGCATCGCGAACCAGGCGAGCACGACCAGGCCGACCAGCACGCAAAAGGCGACGACGCCCCAGAAGGCCCAATGCGCGTGGGCATAGGGGATGCCCTCCACGTTCATCCCGAGCAGGCCGGTGATGAAGGTCAGCGGCAGGAAGATGAACGCAACGATCGAAATGTAGAGCGATCGCCGGTCGACCTCTTCGGTGCGCATGTCGGTAAGCTGCTCGTGGAGCAGGGCGGCGCGCTCGCGCACCGCTTCCAATTCCTCGGCCATGCGCGCGAACCGGTCCGCCGCCTCGCGGATATGGAGGCGGTCGTCCTCCGCGAGCCACTCGAAATCGAGCCCGGACAAGGTCAGCAGCGCATCGCGGTCCGGCGCGACGAAGCGGCGGTAGGCGATCGCCGCGGCGCGAACCTGCGCGATCGCCGAGCGCATCTGATACACCAGCCGTTCCTCGAGCGCGCTCTCGGCATCGTCGAGCTGGTCTCCGAGATCGGCAACCTCCGGATCGAGCTCGGTGCTGATCGCGCGCGCATAGGCGGCGACAAGGTCGCCCGGATCTTTGATCTTGCCGGCCTCCAGCTCCTCGATGACGCGCGCGGTGGCGGTGAGCGGCCAGCGCGTCACCGAATTGACCTTGCCCTTGCGCACCCAAAGACGGATCGAGACGAGCCGGTCGCCATTGTCGCGCGGACGGTCGCCGAGGCCGCGCAAGTTGAGCAACGCACCATCGCCGATCCGATCGCACCGCGGCCGTGTCTCGGTCGCGACGAGCGCGCTGGCCGCGACA
>JAQGLH010000022.1 GCA_028293005.1 Alphaproteobacteria bacterium | reverse complement strand
TAGCCGTCGGCCATGCTGATGCCGACGCGCTCCTGGCGGCAAAGGATCGGGCGAATATCGATTTCGGCGCAGGCGTCGATCAGCGGATTGCGCGGATAGCAAAACAATATGTCCGTGCCTTCGCGCTTGAGAATTTCAGCGATGACCTGTGCGCCGTTCATACAATACCCTCCTATTCTATGATGTTAGCCGAACCGGAAGCTCACCCTTTTTCCCCGCTCGGTCGGCTGCGTCGATGATCCAAAGCTTTGCAGCGACTCCCCGCAACGACGCGCCGGGCAATCTAAGCAAGCTTCCCCCAGCCTTGTCTACTAGTTCCGATCGGGCGTTCGGCCCTGCTCGCGCAGCCGCTCCGCGAACGTCTTGCCCGTCACCAGCGACGGCGTCTCGAGCGCCGCCGGTGCCAGCTGCGCCTGGCGCAGTGCGCGCGTATCTGTGGCGCGATGGCGCAAGGTGATCAGGTCGTGCTCGAGCCGGACCGGATTGTCGCAATAGAAGATCAGCCGCATGCTGTCCGACGACATCGGCGAGGTGACGCCGAGGAAGATATTGCGACGCTCGGTCGAATAACGATCGAGGATCTCATCGTCGTGGCCCTCGCGAACCACGGCGGTGAGCGCTTCGCCAAGGCAGAAGGCATCGTACATGCCGCCGACCAATCCGAAACCGCTGGTCGGATTGGTCACATGCGAGGCGTCGCCCGAAAGCAGCACTCGTCCGACGCGATAGGTCGGCGCGGTGCGCTGGTGCATGCTGTAGGCCGAATAAAGCATCAGCTCATAATCCTGCTTGCCAGGCAGCGTCTTCTTCATGAAGGCGTCGATCCGATCGCGCACGCCGTCGAGCGGCAGCGTCTCGTCTTCCGAGTAGGTGACACGCCACAGCCCCTCCTCGGTGATCTGGGCGTTCACCGCACCCCATTTCGGGTCGATCAGATAGCCCGAGGGGGTTTGATGCTCGGCAAAGCCCTCATGATAGATATTGGTCGCGACGAAGCGGCGTGGCCAGGTGATACCCTCGAAGCCGAGCCCGACCTCCTTGCGCACGCCGCTGCGGCCTCCATCGCAGCCAACCAGCCATGCCGCCTCGATCCGCTCCGGTCCATCCGGCCCCTCGACGCGGGCCGTCACCTGGCGAGCATCCTGCTCCAGCCCGACGAGGCGGGTATTCCAGCGGATCGTCGCATTCGGATATCGGCTGAGATGCGAAAGAACCACCTCGGCGAGACGATTCTGGCCGAGTGTGAGCGTATAAGGATGAAAGACCAGGCCTTGCAGGACATCGTAGCGGTGGAGGATCGTCTCGCCGGTGCGGAATACGCGAAAGGCGCGGTCATGATTGAGGAAGCCGGCGGCGATCATGTCGTCGAGCAGGCCGTGAACCTCGAGGCCGTCGAGCACCGACCAAGCATAGGTCATCGCCCGGGGCGAATCGACGATTCCTGCTTCGGCTTCGACGATGGTGACTTGGACGCCCACTTTCGCGAGCAGCAAGGCGGTGATCAGCCCCACTGGCCCGGCACCGACGATCAGAACCTCGTTGGACAAGATACGCCTCTCCTTTTTCGCACTCGTATCGAGCCGCTCCGTCGCCGCCAATCTCCATTTGGATGATGAGCCATGGATTGGCTCGCCCGTGGCTCCGCCGACAGCGGGGAGCAGAGGTGAAAATCAGCGCCACACCAGCCGGTTCGCTTTCGGCCTATCGTCCAAGCGCGGCCGGTGTCTCGGCTTTCGCACGATGTGGTAATTCGCCGTCATGGCTGAGGTGCGCAAGATGGTGGCCGACGGGACTAGGGTCGGCGCGACACCGTCAAGACCGGCTCAGTTACCGCGCCGGCAAGACTGCGCGCGCAACGACATGACGTTCTGCCGCTTTCACGAAGGGGGGATAGCGGAAGAGTGGATTGCCCACGACAATCTCTGGATGATCCAGATCGGGATCATGGCACACGGGTAATGCGCAACATGCGCCGACGCACTAGCGCTGCTCGCCGAGATTGCCGGCCCGCGAGGCACTGCCGTTTCCCGGCAGCGCTGTATTCGACATCCGCTCGATCAGTGCGGGCTCACCGGAGTTTTTGAGCGTTTGTTGTGGCGCAAGGCGGCCCACGCGCCGATGCCTCCAGCCGTGAGAGCAAGAACACTGAGCAATTTCGTCCGTGTGTCGGCGATGGCGTCAGCCTTCGATGTGTCGCCCACTCCAGTCGCCGGAGGATCGGCGCGCTGCTGCGCGAGAACTGGTGCACTGACTAGGGACGTGGAAATAAGCAGGTATGAAACAAAACGCATGACACCTCCTGGACGCGAGGATGATGAAAAACTTTTAAAGCCGCGGTGGGTTCTAACTAGCAATTAGGCCTAACGACTTTGCGATAAGTTAATAAAATAGGTTTCTATGATTAGGAAAATCATAAAAAATTGATTGTTCCCGTTCAGCCTCGGTAAAATCGACGATGTGAGGTAAGATGTGATGCAGCATTCAACCCGGATATTGTCAATGTAGTAATATTGCGGTGTCGTGCTTGTCGGGGTAGCCCGTCGCCTGCAAACTTTCCCGCTGAGTGGACATGTTATTGGCAGCTTCGCTGCTTACGAATGGCGCGCCCGGCAGGACTCGAACCTGCGACCCCAAGCTTAGAAGGCTCGTGCTCTATCCGGCTGAGCTACGGGCGCGTCGCGGCAAACCCTAGCGCGCTTTGCAGGCGAGCGGAACAGCGCTAGG
>JAQGLH010000021.1 GCA_028293005.1 Alphaproteobacteria bacterium | reverse complement strand
ACGACACCCGCCGTGTCGAAGCGGACGCTGCGATTATGCTCCTTGGCGTAAAGCTTGAGCTCGAAGCTTTTGGCAGGCGAGAAGGAATAGACGTGGTGCCGGACCGGATCGAGATTGGGGAAGGCGACCTGCGCCCCTTGCGGCACGACCAGCACGAACGGTGAGAATTGGAAATCCTTCTGCATGATCTGGTAGTTCGTCTTGGCGGCGGCGAGCGGGGCGGGCCTGCCGGCGGGATAGAGCGTCACCACCGCGTTGCGTATCGCAGCGCCTTTGCCGTTCGTCATCACGACGACCAGCTCGCCGGCCTCGACCGGTCCGGCCAGCATCAGCATCGACAGGAAGAATAAACCGCGCATGAGTTCCACTGTGCCATGCAGTGGTGAAGAAGCCGTAAGCATTGCCCTTGCGGTTAACGCTCGCGAGGTGCGCAACGGCCAGGTTTCCCCTAGAAGCTGAGACGAAGCGCCGCCTGGACCGTCGTCTGCTGCTGGTGCGGCGCGGCGCCGATACGAACGCGCGCATCCCTATCGCTTCGTACGTGAAGAACCTCGCCTAAGATATTGACATAACTGGACAGACTCCAGGAAATTGCGCCCGTCGCCGCCCAGCCCTTTTCGCTCTCTTCGCGCTCCATCTCATAGCCGCGTTCGTGCGTGTCGAAGAGATCGTACCGGCCGCTCACTGTGACCGACGCGATCTGGTGCGAGACTCGCAGATAGGCCGAACGAAAGCGTGTCTCGACCCAATATCTCTCGTCGAGCTCGGTGCCCATTTCTGTCTTTCCGCTAAGGGCTTGGGCGAAGATCTTGGTATGATCGCTGAGGTCTATGCGGGCGCCGAGATTCCAGAATTTGGTGGCCCAGCCCCACTGCAGGCGGGCGCTCCGGATTTCGGGATCGGCGCGATTGTCGTAATAGAAGGCGCTCACGGTGAGCGGGATCGGCAGCCGCCAGCTCAGCTTGCCGTAAAACCCCGGTCGGTCGTCGATCTCGATCAGTGGGCGGGTCTTTTCCGCCTGCGCATATTCGAGGTCTTCGTTGAGCGGCGGCAGCGGTTGGTGGCCGAAGGCCCCCGCCTTGAGGTCGTGGAGCGCCCAGCCGCGGAACGCGAGCAAGGTGCCGGCGGTGTCGTTGAAGCCGAATACCGCGAGGCTCCCGGACAATTGGCTGGCGCCGATATCGCGGGTGACGGTGGCTTCTGCGCCGATCACCTTCACCTCCTCGCCGATCCAGCTGTTGATTGCCGACGGCGTGATCATGTCCGTGACCGACCAGGAGGCGCCTTGATGCTCGAGCGAGACCGGCGGCCAGAATAGTCCGATCCGCGCCGAGACGCGCATCGGCCCCTTGGGCAGCGGTTTGAGCGTCACGAAGCTTTCGATCAGGTCGACCGGATGGTCCTGGTCGTCCTGGTAAGCCGCGACGACGGTGCCGGTCACCGCCCAGGACAAGCGCGGTTGCCAGACCAGCGCGACCTCGGCAGCCACCGGTCTGGCTTTCCAGTCATGGTCTTCGGTCCCGCCGAAACGCGTCTTGCCAAAGCCCTCGTCGGTCCATCCCCGTTCGCCGTCGGAGGCGACCAGCCGGAAGTCGCCGACCGCCGTCAGCGTCTCGGGCGCGAACAGATCGGCTGGAGCCGCCTGTGCGCCGGCTGCACCCAACAGGCACAGCAAGCCTGCAAGCAGGGGATAGAGGCGTTGCGCACGATGCCTGGACGGGACGATCGCCATCCCGCCTCCATGCAACGGTTATGGTTAAGGATGAGTTGTTCAGCCTCGGCACGAAGGCCGGAGAGGTGTTGGCGGTTCATGGCGATTACAGCGTGGTGATCCGGGGCTGGTCCGGCTCCTGCGCTTTGCCCAGCAGGAATGTCTTCACCATGTCGACGAACGGCGTCAGCCGATCGTGGTGGACCCAATGGCCGGCGCGCTCGAACCTCGCCAGCCGCGCGTCGCGGAAAAAGCTCAGGGTGCCGTCGTCGCTCGGATCGCTTGCCCAGCTGTCGCAGCCATGGATCAGCAACGTCGGGCAGCTGATCCTCGACCACAGATGGTGAAGCTCGTCCGGGGTGATGCCGACCGGCGAGAAGGGACGGACATAATTGTCGAACTTCCAGCCGTAGGTCCCGTCCTCGTTCTGGTTGACGCCGTGGATCGTCAGATGGCGCGCCTGCGCGGGCGTCAGGCGCGGATTGGCCTCCTCCATCCGTGCGATCGCCTCGTCGAGCGACGCATAATGGCGCGGCGAGCGGCGGCTCAGCGCGCGCTGCTCGCCGATCCAGTTGCGCAGCCGTTCGTCGACGCTCATCGCCGCACGCTTCGCCGCGATCGCCGGTGGCAACCCGAGGCCCTCGATCGCGACGATTTTCGCGACCGTGTCCGGAAACGTGCCGGTGTAGCGCAGCGCGATGTTGCCGCCGAGGGAATGGGCGACGATGGTCAGCGGCGCGAGGCGCTGCTGGTGGATCAGTTGGCCGAGGTCGTAGATGTAGCCGGGCATGCCGTAGTTGCCGTCGGTCTGCCAGGCGCTGTCGCCGTGGCCGCGCAGGTCCGGGGCGATGACGTGCCAGTGGTGGCGGAGTTCGGCCG
>JAQGLH010000001.1 GCA_028293005.1 Alphaproteobacteria bacterium | reverse complement strand
GTCGACGTCCGTGTCCTTGAGCACCGCCGTGTGATAGGCCAGCAGCTGGACCGGCACTGCGTAGACCAGCGGCGCGATCAGCGGGTGAACCTCCGGCATTTCGATCGTCGCCATACAGCCCTCGCCGGCTTCGGCGATGCCGCGCGCATCGCTGATCAGAACGATCTTGCCGCCCCGCGCGCGCACCTCCTGCATGTTGCTGACGGTCTTTTCGAACAAGGGCCCGGACGGGGCGATGACGATCACCGGCACATTGTCGTCGATAAGCGCGATCGGGCCGTGCTTCATCTCGCCCGCGGCATAGCCTTCGGCGTGGATGTAGCTGATTTCCTTGAGCTTCAGCGCGCCTTCGAGCGCCATTGGATAGTCCGGGCCGCGGCCGAGATAGAGAACATCGCGGGCACGCGCGATCACCGGCGCGATAGCCTCGATCTCGGCATCGTGGCGCAGCGCCGCGTTCATCGCCGCGGGCGCCTCGGTGAGATGGGCAACGATGTCGCGCTCCTCTTCCTCGCTCAAGCGGCCCTTGTCGCGCGCCACCTTGGCGGCAAGCGCGGCAAGCACCGCGAGCTGGCAGGTGAACGCCTTGGTCGAGGCGACGCCGATCTCGGGGCCGGCGTGCGTCGGCAGCAACAGGTCTGCCTCGCGCGCCATTGAGCTGGTCGGGACGTTGACCACCACCGCGATCTTCTGGCCCTGCTCGCGCGCGTGCCGCAGCGCGGCGAGCGTGTCGGCGGTCTCGCCCGACTGCGAGATGAACAAAGCCATACCGCCCGGCTCGAGCACCGGCTCGCGGTAGCGGAATTCAGACGCGATATCGAGCTCGACCGGCACCCGCGCGAACTGCTCGAGCCAGTATTTGGCGACCATTCCCGCGTAGAAGCTGGTGCCGCAGGCAACGATGGTGATCCGCGGCACGTCCGCGAAATCGAACTCCATGTCGGGCAGCGCGACCTTCTGTTCGAGCGGCCGCAGATAGGATTGCAGCGTCTGCGCGACGACCACCGGCTGCTCGAAGATTTCCTTCCGCATAAAGTGGCGGTGGTTGCCCTTCTCGATGATCGCGCTCGATGCGCCCGAGGTGATCACCGGCCGCTCGACCTGCTCGTTGGCGCGATTGTAGATCGTCGCGCCCTCGAGCGTGACGACCGCCCAATCGCCTTCGTCGAGATAGGAGATACGCTGGGTCAGCGGCGCGAGCGCGAGCGCGTCCGACCCCAGGAAGGTTTCGCCGTCGCCGTAGCCGACGGTGAGCGGCGCCCCCATTCGCGCGCCGATCAGCAGGCCCGGATGATCGCGGAACATGATGCTGATCGCAAACGCCCCTTCGAGACGGGGAAGCACGGCGGCGACCGCCCCTTGCGGGCTGAGGCCCTTGCCGAGCTCGTTTGCGATGAGATGCGCGACGACCTCGGAATCGGTCTCGCTTTCGAAATGGCGACCGAGCGCGCGCATTTCATCGCGAAGCGGCCTGAAGTTCTCGATGATGCCGTTGTGCACCAGCGCCACGCCGTCGACGATGTGCGGATGCGCATTGCCGACCGTCGGCGCGCCGTGCGTCGCCCAGCGCGTGTGCGCGATCCCGATCGTGCCCGAAAGCGGATCCGAATCGAGCACGCGGATCAAGTTCTCGAGCTTGCCCTCGGCGCGACGGCGCTCGAGCGCCCCGTCGACCACGGTGCAGACACCAGCCGAATCATAGCCCCGATATTCGAGCCGCCTCAGCCCCTGGACGAGCCGGTCCGACACCTGCTCGCGGCCGATAATCCCAATGATCCCACACATACAGTCTAGATTCCTGCCATCCGAGCTGAACCAGCCACGCTATTTCGCCTGCTTGCGCGCCGCCATCTTTTCCCTGAACCTGAGGGCCCAGCCCGGCTTCTCGACCTGGCTGCCGCGCGCCACCGCCAGCGCATCGTCCGGCACATCGCGCGTGACGACCGACCCCGCGCCCACGATTGCGCCCTTGCCGATCACCACCGGCGCCACCAGCGCGCTGTTCGAGCCGATGAACGCGCCCTCGCCTATCTTCGTAGGATATTTGAGAAAGCCGTCATAATTGCATGTAATCGTTCCGGCACCGACGTTCGCGCCATCCCCAACCTCGGCATCGCCGATGTACGAGAGATGGTTCGCCTTGGCACCGCGCCCGAAGCGCGCTTTCTTGATCTCGACGAAATTGCCGATCTTCGCTTTCTCGCCGATCTCGGCGCCGGGCCGCAGCCGCGCATAAGGCCCGATCTCGGCACCATCGCCGATGCGAGCGCCCTCGATATGGCTGAACGCACGAATTTTGACGCGCTCGCCGATCGTGACTCCGGGGCCGAACACAACGTTCGCTTCGATCTGACTATCGCGGCCGATCGTCGTGTCATGCGCGAACCACACCGTCTCCGGCGCGACCAGCGACACGCCCTCGGCCATCGCCTGCTCGCGGCGGCGGCGCTGCCATTCGCCCTCGATCGCGGCAAGCTCGCTTCGACTGTTGACCCCGGCCACTTCCCATTCGTCGGTCTCGACGACGACCGAGCGGCGGCCGTCGCTCGCGGTGAGCATGACGATATCCGGCAGATAATATTCTCCCGCCGCATTGTCGTTGCCGACACGGCCGAGCAGGCCGAACAGATCGGCGACCCGCACCGCCATCAGCCCCGAATTGCAGAGGCTGCAGGCGCGCTCCTGATCGGTCCCATCCTTATACTCGACCATCTTCGCGATCGTGCCGTCAGCCCCGGCGATGACCCTGCCGTAGGTGCGGGGATCGGCCGGGCGCGAGGCAAGCACGACGATCGCCGGCTCGTCGGGGGCATGGAGCCGGGCAAGCATCCGCGCCATCGTTTCCGGCGCGACGAGCGGCGTGTCGCCGTAGAGAATGAGGACGTCGCCCGCGAACCCGTCGAGCGCCTGCCGCGCCTGCTGGACGGCATGCCCGGTGCCGAGCTGCGGCTCCTGCGCAACCAGCGTGCTGCCGTGTGCCGCGACCAGGGGCTCGAGCTGCTCGCGGCCGCTGCCTACGACTATCGCGACCCTGGCGGGCGAGAGCTGCTCGACCGAGGCGAGCAGATGCTCGATCATCGGCCGCCCGGCGATCGGGTGGAGCACCTTGTGCAGGTCCGATTTCATCCGCGTGCCCATGCCCGCAGCAAGGATCACGGCGGCAAATGGTGTTGGCGTCATCAATTTCCCCGAGCGTCCGCGCTGCCATCGCACGGAAATCTTGCCATTTCCATAGCGCGCACCCAAAGCCGCGATGGCATGAGCGACATCGATTTCAACGTCATAGCCTTCGATCTCGACGGCACTCTCGCCGACACCGCGCCGGACCTCACCGCGTCGCTCAATCATGTCCTTGCGGGGTTCGGGAGACCGGCAATCCCCGAGCGGTCGGTGCGGC
>JAQGLH010000283.1 GCA_028293005.1 Alphaproteobacteria bacterium | reverse complement strand
GCGGCCGAACAAGGTGCCCTGCGGGCCGCGCAGCACTTCCACGCGCTCGACATTGTTGAGCGCGAACACGTTGGCGGCGGCCACCGGGTTGAGGATGCCGTCGACATAGATGGCGGTCGCGCCTTCGTCACCGGCGGTGATGTTGGCGGTGCCGACACCGCGGAGGAACGGGACGACGGCGGCGCGGACGTTGGTGAGCTGGAGGCCAGGCGTCACCATCGACAGCGCCTGGGTGTCGTCGACGCCGGCGCGCTCGAGGGTCGCTGCGGTGACCGCCGTGATCGAGATCGGAACGCTCTGAAGCTGCTCGGAGCGGCGCTGCGCGGTGACGACGATCGCCTCGAGCTGATTGGAATCCTCCGGCGCGGCCTGCGCGGATACGCCAGCGGCGTTGCCCGTGGTTGCGGAAACCGCCTCGGCTTGCTGGGCCTGCACGGCTGCCGGCCAGCATAGCGCCGAGCTGGCGAGCAGCGCGGCGAGCGCCTGTTGAACCTGGGTCTTCTTCATGTTCGTCCCTCCCTTCGAAAGTTGCGTAAAAGCCGCCGCGCCCTCCCCAGGCCCGGACGGTGAATTCATCGTGTGTCGTGAAATGGTTAGCTGCGATCGGATGGCCGCCGTTGGCGGCGACAGACGGATGAGGCGCATGCCCCGCTAACGCGTTCGGATTTGCCTAGACGTCGTCACCCTCACCTGATCACACCCCGGCTCTGGCGGCCGGGAAACACCAACATTGGCCCGATAGGTGCAACCTTCTGGACCCGCAATAATAATTCATTGGGTGCGATGCATTGCACATCAGTGTGGTGCGTAGGACACAATCCTCTTTCCGCCGAGGGCGCGCAGGTGCACGGCATGCCAAGGCGCATTCCGCAGGCCGCAGCCGGATGGGGAGCATCCCATGGCAACACATGGTGAAGGGCTGCGCCGAAATGGAGAAGCTCCCGGGCAGCCTCTCCCGACATGAGGTGGGTTGGAGAGGCGCGCGCAGCACGGAGCCGCCCCTCCACCAGCCTTGGCGCCGTCCCCCTCCCCCGTCGCGGAAAGAATTAGAGCGTCCCTCCCCGCACCGAGAGGATCTTTATCCCGCCATCGCTCCGCCACGGCCACGCAGGCCGAGCAGGATCAGGGCGATGGCGGCGAGGATGATTGGAATGATCGTCGAAAGGATCACCTGCGGGCTGGTCATGCCGAGCCCGAGCAAAAGGCCGCCGATCATCGGGCCGATGATCGCGCCGAAGCGGCCGACACCGAGCGCCCAGCCGATGCCGGTCGCGCGGACCGACACCGGATAGATGTTCGCGGTGACCGCGTTCATGCCGATCTGGACGCCCATCACGCCGATGCCGGCCACCGTAACCGCCGCGATCAGCCACAGCGGGTGGCCGGTCTGTGCGGAATGGGTGATCGCCGGAATCGCGATCGCGGCGATGACATAGGCTCCGGCAAGGATCGGGAACGGGTTCGACCGGTCGAGCAGCCGCCCGATCAGCAGCGCGCCGACCATGCCGCCGACATTGAACGCCGCGGTCGACTGGAAGGCGACGCTCGCGGGCAGTCCGAGCTGGACGAACAGCAGCGGCAGCCAGTTCACAAGGAAATACATGACCAGCAGGTTCATGAAAAAGGACACCCAGACGAGTGCCGTGTTGAGCGCCATCCCGCCGACGAACAGCAGTCGAACCGGAAACCCCTTGGGCGGTGCTTCGGCGACGGTGAACCGGTCATCCGGACCGAGCTTGGCGTCGGGCACGATCCTGCGCATGACCTCGAGCACGCGTTCGGGCTCCTTGCCGCTCGCGACCAGAAAACGGATCGATTCCGGCATTGCCTTCCAGATCAGCGGAAGCATCAGCAACGGCAGCACGCCGCCGAGGACGAATACCGATTGCCAGCCGTAGATCGGGATCAGGCTGTTGCCAGAAAGCGCGCCCAGCATGAGGCCGAGAGGAAGCCCGCAGAACATCAGGGTGACGGTCGTCGCCCGGGCCCGGGCCGGCGAATATTCGGCGGTCAGGGTGATGATGTTCGGCATCACTCCGCCGAGTCCGATGCCGGTGAAGAAGCGCGCCACGATCATCTCGGGCACGTCGCTCGCGAACGCGGTCAACAGCGAGAACAAGCCGAACACGAAGGTGCTGATCAGGATCGTGCGCTTGCGCCCGTACCGATCCCCCAGCGGCCCCAAGGTGAACGCGCCGACCGCGATGCCAACCAGCCCGGCCGCGAACAACGGCCCGAATTCCACCAGCGGGACCTGCCAGGCCTTGGCCAACGTCGGCGCAATCACACCGACGACCTGGATGTCGAAACCGTCCAGCATGCCGATAACGACGCAGATCAGCACCACCCGCACCTGCAGCATGCTGATGCGGGCGTTGTCGATCAACGCCGTGATGTCATGGGTCTGGGCCAAGCTACACTCCCCTCACCTTCTGTTCTGGAACTCGAGTATCAATTGAACACGCCCGAGGTCGAGGCGCCATCGACGATGATCACGGTGCCCGAATGATAAGAGGCGCGAGGCGACGCGACGAAGACGATCATGTCGGCAAGCTCTTGCGGAGTTGCCATGCGGCCGAGCGGGAAGGTCTTGTCCATTTCGGTCTGGAGCTGCTCGGGCGTTTTGCCCTCGCCCTCGGCGCGCTTGCGGATCAATCGGTGCCAGCGGTCGGTGAGCACGCCCGACGGCGCGACCGCCGAGACGAGGATATTGTGCTTGGCGCCATAATCGGCGAGCGACTTGTTGAAATTGACCAAGGCCGCGTTGGTGACGCCGACCGGCATGTAGGAGGTGCGCGGGTTGCGCGCGGCGGTTCCAAGCACGTTGACGATACGGCCTCCGCCCTGCTCGACCATCACCGGGAACACGGCCCGGCAGGTGCGGATGTAGCATTGCAATTTCTCGTTCCAGCCCGCGAGCCACTCGTCGTTCGAAATGCCGAGGAAGTCACCGGCAGGAAGCTTGCCTGCCGCATTGTTGACGAAGACATCGATGCGGCCGACCTTGGACTTGGCGAAATCGATCAGCTTGGCGACGTCCTCGTCCTTGGTGACGTCGCATTGGGCGGCGGTCACGTCACAGCCCTTGTCGCGCAACGCCGCGCATTCGGCTTCCAGATCTTCCATGCCGCGCGCGGCGGCGATCACGATCGCGCCTTCCTCGGCAAACGTGCGCAATGCGGCAAGGCCGATGCCCTTGCTCGCGCCGGTGAGCACCACGGTCTTTCCCTTCAGCTGCAAATCCATCCTCTATTCCTTTTCTCTGGTTATCGGTTTTCGGTTAGACGGGCGGCCCGTCAGAATGCGGCCATGATCGTGCCGAGTTGCGAAAATTCGGCGACGATCGTCTGCCCGGCGTTGGCCGGATAGGCGCGGGTCAGGCCACCTGTCAGGATGATGCTCCCGGCCGGAATATGGTCGCCGCGCTCACCCAGGAAATTGGCGAGCCAGGCAAGCGAAAGCAAAGGGTCGCCGAGCGCGTTGGCGCCGATGCCGTGATCGAGCACCTGCCCGTTCGAGCGCAGCAGCGCACCGCACAGACGCAGATCGTCGAGAGACTTGAAGCTCTTCGGCGCGCCAAGCACGGCGCGCGCGCTCGAGCTGTTGTCCGAGATGTTGTCGACCGCCTTGAACTTGTAGCTGACATAGCGCGTGTCGACGACCTCGATGCTCGCCATCGCCGCGTCGACGTACCCGAACACGCTTGCACGCGTGTGGCCGGGCCCGGCGAGGTCGCGGCCGACGATCAGCGCAATCTCGGGCTCGACCAGCGGATGAACGAGGTTTTCGCTGTCGACCTTGCCGCTGTCCTCGGGGACGAGCTGGTCCTCGGCCAAGCGCCCGTAATTGGGATTGGCGATGTTCATCTGCTGACGCATCGCCGCGCTGGTATAGCCGAGCTTGAAGCCGATCTGGCGCCGCCCGCGCCGTGCGAAGGTGCGCGCCGCCACCTGATAAGCTTCCTCCTCACCAAGGTCGGGCGCCGAATCCGAGAGAGGCGCGATCCGCGTGCAGCCGCATTCTGCCTCCCACAATGAAGCCGAAAAGCGATCGATCAGATCCTGTCTGCTCATGCCGTCACCCGATTAGAAGCTTCGCGCGCCATCCTATGAGCGCCCTGGGCGCGCTGCCAAGACGGCGTGAAAGCGCCGGCGCAACCATAGCGGGCTCATCGCGGCTCGAGCGCCTCGGCCGCGGGCACCCGCGGCTGGCCGGGCGCCTTGCGGAGCGAAGTCCAGATACCGATGCCGACCAGGACGGCGCCGACCACATGGAAGGTCTCGGGCCGCTCGCCGAGCAAGACGATCGCGAGACCGATCCCGAACACCGGCGGCAGGTTCATGTACGCACCGGCGCGCGCGGCGCCGATCAGCTCGACCGCGCGGTTGAAGAAAAAATAAGCGAGCAACGACGGGAAGATGCCGACGTAGAGGATGGCGCCCCATGTCTCGAGGCGCGGGTTCATCACCACGCCGCGCGCGATCTCGACGCCGAGCAATGGCAGCAGCATCGTGACGCCCATCCAGAAGAGCACCGAGAGCAGGCTCAGCGGGTGGATCGGCGGCTTCTTGCGCAGCATCGCCGAATAAATCGAATAGAGGAACACGCCGCCGAGCGCCGCAAGGTCGCCGATGTTGAAATCGAGCGCGAGCAGATTGTCGAGACTTCCGCGCGTGACAATCGTCATCATCCCGAGCAGCGACACGACCGCACCCGCAAACTGGCTGCCCGTGATGCGATCGCCGAACAGCAGTGCCCCGGCGATCAG
>JAQGLH010000394.1 GCA_028293005.1 Alphaproteobacteria bacterium | reverse complement strand
GGTGACGATCGAATTGCTCCCCGCAAATGCGGGCGAGGGGCAAGCCGGCGCTCCCCTATGGTTATCATCTCGTTAACCAATCCCGGTTATTCCACGGTAACGGAATAATTGGGGGACAAGATCATGAGCATCATCATTGCAGCCGCGCTCGCGGCCGCCGCGCAGCCGCTTCCCTGGATCAACCGCGACTGGCTCGACGGCCGCGCGCGGGTCGAGGCGCTGCAGCCGCGCCCTGCCGCCATTTCGAGGGCCGCGGCTTCGGCCATCGTCGTGCCGGTGCGCAAGCGGAGCGCCAAATCCTTGCTGTCGAACGACCTCAATGCGCTGTCGACCGTCTGCGACGCCGCCGCCAAGCTGCGCGACGCGGGCTTCTTCCTCGACAGCCTCGGCGCCGCTTATGCGATGGAGCCCGGCGAGATCTCCGCGCTGAAGGAGAATTGCGCGCTCGACCTCGTCGGCCGCGCCCGCTGAGCGGGCGCTGGAGCATTGCCCGAAAAGGTGGGCACCGGCTTTTCGCAACAGGCAATGCGGCGCAAACGGTTAGAGCACTGCCCGAAAAGGTGGGTACCGGCTTTTCGCAAGCAGCAATGCGGTGTCGAAGGTTTATAGAGCAGGCCGCGATTCTATCTAAGCGCAGCCTGCCCTAGGGGCTCAGCTCCGCTCGGGGGCCGCGGCCGACGCGGCAAGCCTCGCGAGTGCGTCGCCATCGAGCCGCTGCACCGTCCATTCGTCGAGCGCCGTGGCGCCGATCGCGCGGTAGAAGGCGATCGCGGGCGCATTCCAGTCGAGCACCGCCCATTCGAGCCGCGCGCAATCGCGCTCGAGCGCGAGCTGCGCCAGCCGCGCGAGCAGCGCCTTGCCGGCGCCGAGCCCGCGCGCTTCGGGCCTCACGTAGAGGTCCTCGAGATAGAGGCCGGGGCGTCCTTCGAAGGTCGAGAAATTGTGGAAGAACAAGGCGAAGCCGACCGCTTCGCGCTCGCTTTCCGCGATCAGCACTTCGGCCATCGGCTGCGCACCGAACAAGTGGCGCTCGAGCATCGCGCGATCCGCGCGCACCTCGTCGCCGAGCTTCTCATAGTCCGCGAGCGCGAGGATCAATTCGTGGATCAGGCCGATGTCGGCGGCCGCGGCAGGGCGGATGCGGATGCTCATCGCGCGTCTCTAGGGCGCGGCACCGCGTCTGTCTCCGCTTCCGGCGTTCGTTTCGCTTGTGGAGCGGAGGCCGCTGTGTTTCAACTTGTCGATCCGCTCACCGCTGTCCCGTGAGCGGATGATCCGGCCGTGAGCGGATGATCGGGCGCTGCCGCCGGCACGCCGAACCGGCGTCAACGCCAAGAGCGAAGGAAGTCCAACATGGCCACCAGAATCATCGTCGCCGCGCTTGCCGCGGCCTTGCTCCCGCTATCTGCCGCCGCGAGCGGCCAGAGCGGCGCGGCGCAGCCCGGGCGCGCGATCATCGCCATCTATCATGCCGCCCCCGGCGAGCAGCTCGCGTTGCTCAAATGGCTGGCGGACCAGGACCGCGCCGCGGCGGCGGCCGGCGTCGGAGTTGCCCAGCTCTACGCGCACAGCGACGGCGCCGATTGGGATTATCTGGCGATCCTGCCGGTGACGACGCCGGCGCAGGACGCGGCAGTTGAGGCTGCTGGAAAGCGGCTCGGCATCGACACCGGTCCGCACTCGGCGCTCGAGTTCCGGCGGCACATCCTCAGCCACACCGACACGTTCGTGCGCGGTCCGACCACCGCGGCCGGCTACCTGAGCATGCTGGGCGAGAAATAGGCCGCCAAGTCGGCAAGCCGGACAGGGCAAGCCCCGAAACAGGCCTGCAAGCCCTCGAAAACAAGCCACCAAAAAACAAGAGCGCCTGGTTGGTCCAGGCGCGCTTGAAAATTCTCATCTCAGAGGGCTGCCTCCTCTGCAGCGAGCATTGGCAATAAAGCGCAAGCGCGCGCCAAGTTCCAATCGTTACACCGGCTCCTTTGATTCGGGAGGGATCGCGCTTAAGTCTTCCCGCGTTCAAGGGAGATGCAGATGAGATTCCCGCCGATCCTTGCCGCCGTCGCTTCGGTCGCCGCTCTGTTCGCCGTGCCGGCGAGCGCGCAGAGCACGTCGTCGGTCGACCGCAACGGGATCAGGCGGATCGTCGTCTACGGCACCGATCCGTGCCCGCCGGGCCCGCCGGGCGAGATCGTCGTCTGCGCGCGCCGTCCCAACGACGACCGCTACCGCGTTCCCGAACGCTTCCGTGCGCCCGACAAATTGACCGGCGACCATGAATCCTGGGCGTACAAGGCCGAGCAGCTCGAGGTCCAGGGCGCGAGCGGCATCGCCAGCTGCTCGCCGGTCGGCCCCGGCGGCGCGAGCGGCTGCATGGAGCAATTGATCAACCAGGCGAAAGCCGAGCGCCGCCGCGAGGCGGGGGCGCAAAGCCGGGTTCCCTAGCCGCGAACCTGCGCGGCGCCTGGGGGCGTTCCGTCATCACCGCCCGTCATCGCAGCGCTCGCCGCCCGATACTTCGCACCCGGTAGACTTGCCGGCCATCGCGCGGCAGAGGCGTGGCATGAATTCGTCCACCGCCCCGGCATCGCCACGAGCAAGCAACGTCATGCGCGGCATCGCGCTGCGCGTCTGCACGGCGCTGAGCTTCGCGTTCATGGCGGCGTTCCTCAAGGTCGGCGCCACCCGCGGCGCGAGCGTCCCCGAATTGATCTTCTACCGCGCTGTCTTCGGCCTGCCGATCGTCCTGCTGTGGGTGTTCACCACCCAGGGCGCCGCGTCTCTCGCGATGCAAAGCCCCAAGGCGCACCTCTGGCGCGCGGTGCTTGGCGTCTCGACGATGTTCATCGTCTTCGCCGCGTTGAAGATGCTGCCGCTCGCGGAATCGCAGACCTTGCTGTTCATGGGCCCGATCTTCGCGACCTTCCTGTCGTGGCTGTTCCTCAAGGAAAGGGTAGGGCGGCAGCGCCTGCTCGCCGGGATGGTCGGTTTCCTCGGCGTGGTCGTGGTGATGCGGCCCGGCGCGTCGGTCGACGTGATCGCGCCGCTCGGCGTCGCGATCGGCCTGCTCGCCGCCTTCGGCCAGGCCTGCGTCAACGTCACCGTGCGCCACATCGGCGCGACCGAGCATGTCGCCGCGATCGTCTTCTGGTTCCTGATGGCCTGCGCTTTGGCCTCGGGAGCGCTGCTGCCGATTGCGAACACCAATCCCGATGCGACCACCTTGCTGTTCCTCGCCGCGGCCGGCGTGTTCGGAGCGATGGGCCAGTTGTTCATGACCGCATCGCTGCAGCACGCGCCGATCGCGGTGCTCGCGCCGTTCGATTATCTCAACCTGGTGATGTCGATGCTGCTCGGCTGGCTGCTGCTCGGCACGCT
>JAQGLH010000388.1 GCA_028293005.1 Alphaproteobacteria bacterium | reverse complement strand
CCGCCGCCGCCGCCACCGCCGCCGCCCCCACCGGTGAACGAGCCGCCGCCCGTGGTGCAGCCGCCGCCGGTCGAAGAACCGCCAGCTGTGCAAGAGCCGCCGCCAGCACCGCCGGGCACGCCGGATGCCCTCGAAGGGCCGATCGGTGAAGAAAGCACGGTCGACGCCGGTGACGACCCCGACGTCAACCAGGACATCGTCAATATCGCTGCGCTCGGCGGCGATGCCCTGCTCGAGCAGGGCGTGACCAGCGGCGGCGACAGCAGCCTGTGGGGCCCGCCTGACGATGACGATGACGATGAAGAAAGCGACAGCCAAGGACAGGGCGGCACCCCGCCCGCGGGAGAATAGCATGGCCAATGGTTTCGCGCTGCAGATCATGCTCGGCGCTGCGGCCGCTGCCGCGGCGGTCACTCCTCTTGCGGCAGCGGTTGTCGGTGCTGCTGCGAAGCCCGCGCGGGTCGAGACGATCGCGCTCGTCGACAGCTTTCGGATCGGCACGGAAGGGAATGCCGTCTGCACCGCGCAGATCATGCCGGCCGACGCGGCGTTGAGCGACATGTTCGACCGCGGCTATTCGATCCTCTGCCGAGATGCGTCGGTGCCGGTCGGGCATATCTATGCGCTACGCTTGCGCGGTGGCGACCCCGCAGCGCGGCTGGCCGGTCTGCGCGCCAAGAAGGTGACCTGCGAGCCGGGGCAGGCGGCGCAGATTGCCGGCCTCGGCACGGCGACGCTCTTGCGCTGCCGGATGAACGGCGCGGACGTCGATTATCGCGTCTACGCGCGGCAGCAGCGCGGAACGCTGTTCGTCGCCGAGGGCCTTGCCGGCTATGAGGGCGCGCTCCAGCTCGGCCTGCATAGCCTGATCGCCGGCCGGCCGGTCGCGGGCGAGGTCAGCGTCGCGACCACCGGCATCGGCGACCCGACGAGCTTTGCGCGCGTCCTGGCCGGCAACATCAGCCCCGAGCGGGCGCTGGCGGAGGCCTATCGGCGCAACAACAGCGGCAGTTATGCGGAGGCAGCCGAATTCTTCGGAAGCCTGAGCGGTGACAAGGCCGGCGGAACCGGGCGCGCCGAAGCGTTGGCCAACGAGGCGCTGCAGAAATCAAACCTCGGCGCCTATGCCGAAGCCGAGATGCTGTTCGGTCAGGCCGAGCTCCTCGCCGGAAGCGATCCGGTCGTCGACCGCCAACTTCGCAACTATCGGGCAATGCACCTCCTCAACCAGGGTCAGGTGAAAGAGGCCTATGCCGAGCTCGACCGTCCGATCGGTGCGGCAAGCGCGTCCGCCAAGGCGTCGTTGGACCAGTTGTTGATCGATGACGCCACGGCGGCGCAGCTCAGCTCCGAAACCGCGGGCGCGCGCCGCCTGGGCGCGAGCGAAGGCCTGTCTGCCGAGGACAAGGCGCAGATCCTCGACGCGCAGGCGCTGCAGCTGCGCGGGTCGGCGCTGCGGCTCGAAGGGCGACACGCCGAAGCGGCGGCGGCCTTTGGCCAGGCACTCGGACAGATCAATGTATCGCGCGACGGCTGGGTTGCCGCGACTTTGTGGATGCGCGCCCAGATCCTAGGCGAGCTTGCCGACATTTCGGAAAGCCAGGGTGCGATCGCCGAGGCCGAAGCGCTGCACCGTTCGGCGATCGCGCTGATCGAAACCAATTATGCCGGAACCGCGACACTGCTCAGTGCCAAGGGCAAATTGGCCGCTTTTTACGCACGCACCGGCCATCCGGATGCCGCGCTGGCCGGGTTCCGCGAGATCGTCGGCCTCAATGCCGAGAATGGCGGCGCCTCGCCCGCGCTGCGGCGGGTCCTCGGCTCCTATTTCGGGCTTCTGACCCGTCCGGACGCGGGCGCAGGCGCGGCGGCGGATATGTTCCGCGCGAGCCAGTTGCTGATCAGGCCCGGCGTCGCGCAGACGCAGGCGGTGCTCGCGCGCGAATTGGGCGGTGGCAGCGACGAGGCGGCGCGCCTTTTCCGCCAATCGGTGAGCCTGACGCGCGAGATCGAACGGACGCGCAGCGAGCTCGGCCGTCTCCACGCCCAGGGTGCGGCCGCCGACGCGCAAAAAGTGCAGGCGCTGCGCGCATCGCTCGAGCTCGCCCAGATCGGCCAGGTTGCGACCCAGGCGAAGCTTGCGCAATTCCCGCGCTATCGCGCGCTATCGAACATCGCGATCTCGCTCGAGGATCTGCAGAAATCGCTCCATCCTGGCGAAGCTTATTACAAGATGATCGTGCTTGGCGGTGGTGCCTATGCGGTCTTCATCACGCCGCAAGCGGCTCGCGCCTACAAGATCGGGGCGAGCCCGGGGGAGCTTGAACGGCAGGTCGACGCGATCCGCGCCACGATCTCGAAGGTCGAGAACGACCGCATCGTGACGCTGCCGTTCGACGTCGAGCAAGCGCATCGCCTCTATCGCGCCTTGTTCGATCCGGTGGCCGGCGATCTGGCGGAGGTCCGTCACCTGATCTTCGAGCCCGACGGAGCGATGCTGCGGCTCCCGCCCAATCTGCTGGTGATGGATCAGGCGAGCGTCGATACCTACAACGTGCGCGCCGCGAGACCGAATGACGACGGATTCGATTTCCGCGGCATCGCCTGGCTTGGCCGCACCCGCGACATCAGCACTGCGGTCTCGCCGCGCGCGTTCCGCGACATGCGCGAGGCCGCGCCGTCTCGAGCACGGGCGCAATATATCGGCTTCGGACACAACCAGCCGGCCGATGCCTTCTTCCTGCCGCTGCCCGGTGCGGTAGCCGACGATTGCGGGTGGTCGCTGTCGGCATGGGGGCGTCCGATCTCCGCCGACGAATTGCTCGCCGCGCGACAAGTGCTCGGCGGCGGGCGGAGCGGCCAGGCCGACGTCGTCACCGGCCGCGACTTCACGGACGAGGCGATCAAGTCCCGCACCGATCTCGATCAATATCGCATCGTCCATTTCGCGACGCACGGCATGCTCGCGCCGCCTCGTCCCGGCTGTCCGGCGCGCCCGGCGCTTATGACCAGTTTCGGCGGCGCGAAATCGGACGGACTGCTCAGCTTTGGCGAGATTTTCGATCTGCATCTCGACGCCGACGTGGTCATCCTGTCGGCGTGCGATACCGCCGGCCACGCGAGCGAGGCGGCGAACGTCGAAGCCGGCCTCACCACCGGCGGCGAGTCGGCGCTCGACGGACTGGTGCGGGCGTTCGTCGGGGCCGGCGGCCGGCTCGTGATCGCAAGCCATTGGCCCGTGCCCGACGATTTCCAGGCGACGCAAAGGCTGATCTCCGGTTTGTTCACCGCGCCGCCGGGTTCTGGGACCGCGACCGCCCTGAGAGCCGCGCAGCTCAAGTTGATGGACGACCTCAACACCTCGCATCCCTTCTACTGGTCGGGCTTTGCGGTGGTCGGCGACGGCGCCGCGCCGCTCATTCGTCCGGCCGCGGCGCAGAGCGCCAGCCGGCGTTGACGCGATCCGGCATTTCGCGGCAGCCAAGGGCAGGAGACAGGTGCGGCACGCAACCGCCGGTCGTTTCCTCCGTTCTATGCCGAAACGAAGGAGACGCGAATGCCGGTATCGAACCTCATGCTCGTCGAGCGGATCGCCAGGGTGCTGGCGGGTCGGGCCCTCAGCATCAACGCCGAAGGCGATGATCCCTCCGCGGGTCCCAACGTCGACGAGAGCTGGCGCGACTATACCGACGACGCCCTCTCGATCCTGCGCACCATGCGCGAACCCGATGCCGTCATGGCCGCGGCCGGCGACCCCACCGTGTGGGAGGCGATGGTCGAGGCCGAGCTGAGCGCCGAGCATAGCATCGCGTGATGCGGCGGGGCCGCGCGCCGGCGCCGCATATTCGAGCGCCGCTTGTCTGGCTGGCGGCGCTTCCGCTTGTTTGCTTCGGCGCAGATCGGGCCAACGCCGGTGAGATTTTCGCCGGTATCTATGCGCACAACGTCGACACGCCGCTGAGCGTGCGCGGGCCGGAGGGCGGCGCCGATCTTCAGCTTGGCTGGCGCGGCGGCAGGATCGCGGCGCTGCGCGCGCTCGGGACGCCGTCGCCGCACGTCTATGCGTTGGTGAACAGCGACGGCGACACCAATTTCGCGTCTGCCGGACTCAGCTGGCGCTTCGGGCACCGGCTCTATGTGCGCCCGGGCATCGGCATTGCGATCCACGACGGGCCAAGCCGCAGCGAGGCGACTCGCGACCGCATCTGGTTCGGATCGCGTGTCCTGTTCGCGCCGGAGCTCGGGGCGGGAGTCCAGCTCAGCGATCGGATCGCGATCGAGGCGTCCTGGGTCCATTTCAGCCATGCGCAATTGTTCGGCCGGCAGAATCCCGGCAGCGATCAGTTCGGAGTTCGACTCAACTATCGCTATTGAAGGCGCAATCTCGCGTGCTTGAACGGGTTCAGGCTGCGTGCGACATCGCTTGCAGGTGGCAACTTCGACCATTTGGTGGCCACTAGGGGATAAGACGATCGCGCATCCGCGAGAGGACGAAATCGGCGCGAGTGGCGCGCAGGAGAATGCCGCGCTGGCGGCGCAGATGCGCGAAAGCCTGCGGCACGACCTGCTCGATCGATGGTTTCCCGCCTGCATCAGCGCGGAGGGCGGCTTCCACGAGAATTTCGACCGCACCTGGGCCGCGCTCCCGGGCGAGACGCGTTCGCTCGTCTTCCAGGCGCGGATGACCTGGCTTGCCGCCACGGTTGCAGCGGGCGGCGACACTGCCTTTCGGCGCTATGCGCGGCACGGCGTCGCCGCACTGGGCCGCATGGTCCACCCGGAAAGCGGCGCGCTCCACTGGGAAAGCGATCGTTTCAGCCGACCATGCGGGCGCTATGCCAGGCACTTCCATGCTTACGGCCAAGCCTTCGCGATCTTCGGCCTCGCCGCGGCGGCAAAGGTGCTTGGCAGCCAAGCCGCGCTTGCCGCCGCGCAACGGATCTTCGCCTATCTCGACGATTATCACCACGACCAAGACAATGGCGGCTATTTCGAGGTGACCAACCTGGCCGGCCGGCGCGTCCTGTGGGGATCATGGCGGATGAAGCATGACGCGATCGGGACTCGGTTCGGTCTCAAGTCGCAGAACACGCATCTCCACCTGCTCGAAGCCTTCACCGAATTGTATCGGATCTGGCCCGACGCGCGCTTGGGCCTGCGGCTCGAGGAGTTGCTCGCGCTGTTCCAGAACGAGCTTCGGCAGGAGCCGGGCCGCCGCTTCTGCTTCGTGTGGCCGGACTGGCGGCCTGTCCCTGGCGGGGGCTCTTATGGTCACGATGTCGAGCTTGCGCATCTTTTGCTGGCGGCGGCCGAGGCGCTCGGGCGGCGGCACGATCCCGCCTTGCTCGCGCGCGCCAAGGCGCTGGTCGACGCCGCCACCGACGAAAGCTGGGACGAAGCCGGGGGCTTGTTCGATGCCCAGGCGCAGGACCGGTCGCTGACCGCGCCAGTCAAGACATGGTGGGTGCAGGCGGAGGCGCTGGCGTCCGTGGCGGCGCTTCACCAGGCGACTGCGGAACCGCGTTATCTCGCCTTGCTTCGCGCTCAATGGGACTGGATCGCGAGCCGTCAGATCGATCCGCTTCACGGCGGCTGGTTCGAGAGCGTTGCTGCCGACGGCCGGCCGGTCGGCTCCGATGCCAAGGGCAAGATGTGGAAGGACGGCTATCACGAGGGGAGGGCGTTGATCCGTACCGCCGCCGGGTTGGGATAAGAGCCGCTCGGCACGCCATGACTCCGAATTTGGGGCCGGTGTCGATTTTGCGGGTTTTTCTACGACCTCGCTGGTCCGCCGCCACGGTGCGAACATGACCGAGGGCAAATCCCTGGTCGAGCTCAACATGTACGATCATCAAGAAGGCGATCGACCGCAAGCGCGCGATGCAGGCGCGGGACGCAGGTGGCGAGCGGAGACCCGGCTGAGCGCCCGGAACGGAGCTTAGGCTCGTTCGCGGTTTGGTTGAATCGGTTCCGCGTCGCCCCGCGGCATTATCGGCTGCTCAACGATTGGCTGATAGTGAGGCGGGAATCCGCCGCGGGTGCTGGTGACCCAGCGCGCGCGGCCTGCACGGCGTGGGACGCAAATGATGACCGCAGCCTCGATCGCGCGACCGATCAGAACGGCCTGCGCGGCGACGCGGGAGCGGTCGGCGCTCGCCTTGGTGATCGTCATCACGCTGGCGCTCGAGCTGGTGCTGGTCGAGCGCAAATATGCGATCATCGGCGGGGGTTTCGGCCAGTCGCAGCCATTGAGCGGCGGCGCATCGTTGCTGCTGTTCGCGCTGGCGCTGCTCGCCTGCCACGGCATGATGATCATTCTGATCTTTCTGGCGGTGCGCGGGCTGCACCGCCGGCTCGGTGCCGTCGCCCTTTTCCCGCTCAATTTCATCGTGCTCGTAACCGGGGCGATGCTCGCGGCGCTTGCCGCCAAATATGAAGTGCTGAGCTATTTCAGCGACGCAATCAGCTTTCAGCTGATCAGGAACCTGGGCGGCGGAAGCCTGTTCGACGCCTTGCTGTTCGTGCTGAGCGACGGCGCGCTGATGATCGCCGGCGTCACGGTCGGTTTGGCTGTTTATATCTTCATCGTCCGCCGCTTCGCCAAGCTGCTGGCCGTCTCCGGCGAGGGCGCCGGCTTGCGCATCCCGCCGCGTAAGATGGCGCTGGCCGCGCTTGCGCTTGTGGCGATGATCCTCGCCGGCAACGCGCGCCCGGACGTGCGCAGCGCGCTCGCGCGCTTCAACTCTTATTATCTGTTCAACAGCGCGCTGGACGAGATCACCGATTTCGACCGCGACGGCTTCGGCCTTTTCTCGCAGCCGCCCGACCTTCACCCATTCGATGCTTCCCGCTACCCGTTTGCGCTCGATGTTCCGGGGAACGGCATCGACGAGGACGGGATTGGCGGCGACTTCAGGCTTGCGCCCAGCACGATCGCCGGCGGCACGACCGCGACC
>JAQGLH010000380.1 GCA_028293005.1 Alphaproteobacteria bacterium | reverse complement strand
CGCGCGACATCCCAATTGGTGAGCCGCACGCAGCCGTGGCTCTGCGCGCGCTGGATTGTCTCCGGGGCATTGGTGCCGTGGATGCCGTAATGTTCCTTGGTAAGGTCGATCCAGACGACGCCGACCGGGCCGTTCGGGCCCGGCGGGAGCTTGTGCTCCTCCTTGCTGTCGGCGACGTCCCAGAACAGGTCGGGCTGATAATGGAACGGCGGGTTGTAGGCGACGGTGGTGACCTTCCATTGCCCGAGCGGCAGCGGATCATGCGAGCTCCCCATCGTCGCCGGGAATTGCGCCATCAGCCTGCCGTCCTTCGCCAACAGCCGGAGCACGCCGTCGGATTTATCGACGACGATGCGGGCCGCCTTGGGAAGCCCGCCGCTGACGTTGAGCGAGCTGAGCATTTCCGCGACCTCGGGCTTGAGATCGCCGTAATTGCGCGACGACGGAAGCACGTTGGGCAGGCGAAGCACCGTGCCGGCCCTGAGCGCCATGTGCGGATTGTTGAGCGCGATGATCGTCGCCGGCGTCGTGTGGAATTTCTCGGCGAGCTTCTCGAGCAGATTGCGGTAGCACAGGCAGTCGAGCTTCGCCTGCGCGGCCGGGTCTTTCGGAATCGCACGGACGAACGGACCGCGCGCATCGCTTTCGTCGATGCGCAGCCGCACGGTCGCGCGCGCGCGATCGCGCAGCAGCGCCGCGCGCGTCGGCTGGTCGATCTGACCGGTGGCGTCGAGCCCGCGCGATTCCTGGAAGCCTTTGACTGCTTGATCGAACGACATACCCTTTTTGCCGTCGATCACCCCCGGCGCGAAGCCGGCGCGGTCGAGCAGCACCTGGGCGTGGAGGGTGGCGCCGTCGATCCCCTGCTGCTGCGCGGCGGACGCAGGAGCAGCTTTGGCGTGCTGGGATGCGGGTTGCTGGGACGCCGCGGGCAGGATCACGGCGGCACAGGCAAGAAAAAAGGCGAAGGTGGATCGATTACGCAGCACAACAGCACTCCAACTGGGGATATCCCGCCCACCCAACGCGGCAGTCGAAACTTATTTCCCCCGGGCGCGCTTGGCCTTTCGACATCATGGCGACAGGCAGGATCCACATCGGCTGCTCGGGCTGGAATTACCGTCATTGGCGCGGCGCTTTCTATCCCGAGAAAATGGCCGCCAAGCGCTGGTTCGAATATTATGCGGCGATGTTCGACACGGTCGAGATCAACAACAGCTTCTATCGCCTGCCCTCGGCGGAAATCTTCGCCAAATGGCGCGATCAGGCTCCCCCCGGCTTCTGCTATGCGGTCAAGGCGAACCGCTTCCTGACGCAAGCCAAGAAGCTCAAGGATTGCGCCGAGCCGCTCGAGCGGATGCTCGGGCCGATGCGCCAGCTCGGGCCGACCTTGGGCCCGATCCTCTATCAATTGCCGCCGCGCTTCCGGATCAACCTCGAGCGGCTGGCGGAATTTCTCGCATTGCTGCCGAGCGATCTGACGCACGTGTTCGAATTTCGGGAGAAGAGCTGGCTCAGCGAGGAAACGCTGGCGCTGCTCGAAGCGAATGGCGTGTCGTTTTGCGCGCACGACATGCCGGGGTCGGCGACGCCGCGCCGGGCAGTCGGACCCGTCGCCTATGTCCGCTTCCATGGCGGCGAAGGGAAATATTGGGGCCGCTATTCGGATGAGCGGCTGCTGAGCTGGAGCGACTGGATCATGGCCCAGTCACGCTCCGGGCGCCCGGTCTGGGCCTATTTCAACAATGATATTCACGCGCATGCGATCCACGACGCGCTGACGCTGCGGGCGATGGTCGCTCAGGCTCAGAGCCCGGTGCCCCTAAATCAGCACGTTTGAAAAGCCGGCGACCGCCGCGCGCGGACCTTGCTCGTGCCCCCAAACCGAGCCGCAGACCGCCAGGAAGTCGGCACCGGCCTCGACCAGCACCGGTGCATTGTCCGGCGTGATGCCGCCGATCGCAACGCACGGAATCTCGAACACGGCCGACCACCAGCCGAGGATCGACGGATCGGGGCGGTGTACGGCTTGCTTGGTGGTGCTCGGGAAGAAGGCGCCGAACGCGACATAATCGGCGCCCGCCTCGCCCGCTTCCATCGCGAGATGGCGGCTGTCGTGGCAGGTGACGCCGATTTGCGCCGCAGGCCCGAGCAACGCGCGCGCCTCACGCGGATCGCCATCGCCCTGGCCAAGGTGGACGCCGTCCGCGCCGCAGGCCTTGGCGAGGTCGATCCGGTCGTTGAGGATGAACGCGACTTGATGCGCCGCGCAGAGCGGCATCAGCTGCTCCGTGGCGCGGAGGATCTCGTCGTCGCCGAGTCCCTTCAGCCGGAGCTGAAAGGCAGCGACCGGGCCGCCTTGCAGCGCCTCGCCCAGCCGGTCGGCGAAATCGCCGCCGACGTCGGGCGGGGAGATCAGATACAGCTGGCAGGGCGGCCTGTCGGGCCGCGCGAACATCTCGGCAAAATCGGGAGAGAGACGGAGATCCTCCTCCCCGGATCCCTCTTCCCCGGCTCCCCCCTCCCCGGCTCCCCCCTCAGGGAGAGCGGTCACTTATTCTTCGCCCTTGTAGATGCGGACCAGCCGGTCGAGCATCGCGAGCGCTTCATCGCGCGGACGCTGGAAGGTGTTGCGGCCGATGATCGAGCCGTTGCCGCCGCCGTCACGAATGGCGCGGGCGTCGTCGAACAGGCTGTCTTCGCCCTTCTTGCCGCCGCCCGAGAACACCACGATGCGGCGTCCGCCGAAGCAGCTTTGCACGACGTGCTGAACGCGTTGCGCCAGCGTCGCGCGCGGAATGTTGGAAGACTCATAAACTTTCTTGGCTTCGCCCTGGTCGAGGTGATCGCTCGGGAGCTTCACCTTGATGATGTGCGCGCCCATGAGCGAGGCCATATGGGCGCCGTAAGCGATGACATCGAGGCCCAGTTCGCCGTCTTTGGTCACGTAC
>JAQGLH010000350.1 GCA_028293005.1 Alphaproteobacteria bacterium | reverse complement strand
CCGTTGCCGTTGCGGCCGGCTGTTGCCACAGCTGTTGCAGATGGGTCGCGGACCCCCTCGCTGCAAGCCATGCTTGTGCGCAATGGCGACTAACGGCAAGAGCGCTGGATGGACGCGAACCCTCCAGCGATCGCCGCGGACCCGCACATGCTGTTCGATGCGTGGTTCACCGAGGCGGAGGGCGCAGAGCCGAACGATCCCGGCGCGATGGCGCTCGCCACGGCAGATGCGGAGGGGCGGCCATCGGTGCGGATGGTGCTGCTCAAGGGGCATGATCCGCGCGGCTTCGTCTTCTACACCAACCTCGACAGCCGCAAGGGCGGCGAGCTTGCCGAAAATCCGCGCGCTGCCCTGCTCTTCCATTGGAAGTCGCTGCGCCGCCAGGTTCGCATCGAGGGCGCGGTCGAGCCGGTCGGCGCCGACGAGGCCGATCTCTATTTCGCCAGCCGCGCACGCGATTCGCAGCTTGGCGCCTGGGCCTCGGACCAGTCGCGACCACTCGAGCATCGCGAGCTGTTCGAGCAGCGCTACCATGAGATGCGCGACCGCTTCGAGGGCAAGGACGTACCGCGCCCGATGCGCTGGTCGGGCTTCCGCGTGCTCGCCGAACGTATCGAATTCTGGAGCGATCGGCCGCACCGGCTCCACGAGCGCCGCCTCTTCGTGAGCAACGGCGAGACGTGGAGCGAGACATTGCTTTACCCATGAGTACGACAGCCCCGTCCGCCGATCAGCACAAGGTGCACGCCCGGCTCACCGCGCGCGCCGCCTATGCGAGCGTCGCCACCGCGTCGTTCCTGCTCATCCTCAAGTCCTATGCCTCCTACCAGACCGGCTCGGTCGCGATGCTCGGCTCGCTTGCCGATACCGGGCTCGACCTGCTCGCCTCGCTGATCACCCTCTACGGCGTGCGGCTCGCAGCGCTTCCGGCCGACCGCGATCATCGCTTCGGCCACGGCAAGGCCGAAGCACTCGCCGCCCTGTTCCAGGTCTTCATGATCGCATTCTCGGCCGCTGTCATCGGCTGGCGCGCGGCGAACGAGCTGATTGCCGGCGGCGGCACGAGCGAGGCCGGATTCGGCATTGCCGTGTCCTTGATCGCGATCGCCGCGACCTTCGCCCTGCTCTTCTACCAGCGCCGCATCATCGCCCGCACCGGCTCGATCGCGATCGCGACCGATCATATCCACTATCAAAGCGACCTGCTCCTGAACCTCGCGGTGATCGCCGCGCTCGCGCTCGATCAATATGCCGGCCTGACCGGCGCCGATCCGATGCTTGGCATCGCCATCGCGCTGTGGCTCGGCTGGGGCGCATGGACCGCCTCGGGCCGCGCGATCGATCAGTTGATGGACAAGGAATGGCCGGAGGAGAAGCGCCAGCGCCTGCTCGCCGTCGCGGCGCGCCATCCGGCGCTGAGCGGCATCCACGATTTGCGCACCCGCACCAGCGGATCGCGCGACTTCGTCCAGTTCCACGTCTATGTCGCGCCGGGCATGACCGTGGCCGCCGCTCACCAGGTGATCGACCAGGTCGAGGAGGAGCTCGCCGAGGAATTCCCCGGCGCCGAGATTTTGATCCATCTCGACCCCGAAGGGCATGTCGACAATCCGGGCGACATTCTGGTCGAAACCGACGAGACCCGCCTCAGCGAGGATCATGATGAGCGACTATAGGTTCGTCCAGGTCGACGCGTTCGCCGACCGCCCGTTCACCGGCAATCCGGCCGCGGTGATGCCGCTCGACCGGTGGCTTCCCGACGAGACGCTGCAGGCGATCGCGATGGAGAATAACCTCAGCGAGACCGCCTTCACCGTCAAAGCCGGCCGCGAAGCCAGCGACCGTGCCGATTACGAGCTGCGCTGGTTCACGCCGACCACCGAGGTGGTGCTGTGCGGCCATGCCACGCTCGCCAGCGGCCACGTGCTGATCGAGGGCGACCGGATCCGCTTCCGCACCCGCAAGGCCGGGCTGCTCGAGGTGGCGCGCGACGGGGACGCTTATGCCCTGTCGCTCCCGGCTTGGAAGCCCGAGCCCAAAAAGCTGCCGGAGATCGTCGCGGCGCTCGGCTGCGAGGCCACGGAAACGCTCTGGCACCCCTTGCGCTACGGCGTCGTCCTGCTCGGCAACGAGGACGAAGTGGTCGACCTCGCGCCCGATTTCGCCGCCCTGGCGCAACAGGGCGACGTGCTCACCATCGTCACCGCGCCGGGCAAGACCAGCGACATCGTCAGCCGCGTGTTCGCGCCGGGCGCCGGCATCGACGAAGACCCGGTCACCGGCGCCGCGCATGCCGTGCTGGTCCCTTATTGGGCCGACCGGCTCGGGCGCAGCAGCTTCACCGCTTATCAGGCGAGCAGGCGCGGCGGGCGTCTGAGCTGCCGCCTCGAGGGCGACCGCGTGATCCTCGGCGGCAAATGCGTCACCGTGATCGAAGGGGTGATGCGGATCTGACCGATCCCGTCCTGTGATCGTGTTCGCATCGCCCGCTTGGCACTGGCTTCTTTCACTGTCGCCCCAGCGCGGCCTCGAGCGCGTCGAGGATCGGCGCCTGGCTCGGCAGGATTTTCGCGCGCGACTGCGGCAACGTGAACCAGGCAGCGCGGTCGACTTCGGGAAATTCGCATAGCTGCCCGCTTTTCGGCGGATATTCGATGCTGAAGCTCAGGCTGACGATCGCGTCGGGGTCGAGATCGCCCTCGAGCGCGAATGCCTCGACCCATTTGCGGCCGGCCTGCTTGATCCGGCACAAGGGCTTCGGCGTCCCGCAAGGACGAACGCCGAGTTCTTCCTCGAATTCGCGCAACGCCGCGTCGAGCGGCTCCTCGCCGGGCTCGACCCCGCCTTTTGGGATCATCCACGCGCCCTCGTCGCGCCCGCGCCAGAACGGGCCGCCGGGATGCACGAGGAGCACTTCGAGCGCAGGTCGAAAGCGGTAGAGCAGGATGCCGGCGCTCAACGGAACCAAGCGCAGGCACTCCAATCGGCCGCGCGCGACGGACAAGAACGAACTCTCATAAGCCCCTGCAACGGCTCGGATGGTCTTTGGCTCCGCTCGCGCATCGGCGTTCCAACAGCGGCGACCGGCTCGGCGCGCGATCGGCCCGCATGGGCGTTTCCTCCCGTTATCCCGGAACTCTTTCGCTCCGCCGCGCTTTTCTAACCCAAGTTAAACAGGGACTTGCCCACCTATGAGGCGTTTGATCGGGGCCGCGGCACTACTGGTGCCGCTCGCCCTCTCGACACCGTCGCAAGCGCAGAAAGTCGGGGCGATCGCCGGTCCGCCGAACGGCGCGTGGGCGGCCGGCGCTTCCAGCGCGCCGCGGTCGGCAAAGCGCGGCAAGCCCACTCTCTTCACCCAGGACATGTCCCCGGGGCAGGCGTCGCCCTATGCCGAGCCGTCGGGCCGCGGCCGGACGATGCTGTTCGGCGGCTGGCAGCCGAGTCAGACGATGACGTTCGGCGTCGGTCTGTTCAGCGTGCCGAAGAGCGCAACCGCCGACCAGCAGGAGGTGCGCGTCGATCCGATGAAGGACCCGAGCGGCAAGAGCAGCCGCGTCGCCGCCGTCGGCCTTAACCTGGCCTTCTGATCCCGCATCTTCTCATCCGGGCCCGAGTTCGCTAGGAACAGGGCGTGAACGATGCCTGTCTCGTGAACGATGCCTGTGTCGCGCCGGTCGTCCGCAAGATTATCCATGTCGACATGGATGCCTTCTATGCGTCGGTCGAGCAGCGTGACAATCCGGAGCTCAAGGGCAAGCCGCTCGCGGTGGGCGGCGGCCATCGCGGCGTCGTCGCGGCGGCAAGCTACGAGGCGCGCCCGTTCGGCGTCCGCTCGGCGATGCCGAGCGTCACCGCGCGGCGGCTCTGCCCAGAGCTGATTTTCGTCAAGCCGCGCTTCGATGCCTATCGCGCGGTCTCGCAGCAGATCCGCGCGATCTTCGCCGACTATACGCCGCATGTCGAACCGCTCAGCCTCGACGAGGCCTATCTCGACGTCACCGAGGATTTGCGCGGCATCGGCATCGCGACCGCAATCGCCGAGGAGATACGCGCGCGCATCCGCGCCGAGACCGGGCTCACCGCCTCGGCCGGCGTCTCGTACAACAAGTTCATCGCCAAGCTCGCCAGCGACCAGAACAAGCCCGACGGCCTGTGCGTCATCACCCCGCGTCAGGGCCCGGCGTTCGTCGCCCGCCTGCCGGTCAAGCGCTTCCATGGCGTCGGGCCCAAGACCGCCGAGCGCATGGCGGCGCTCGGCATCGAGACCGGCGCCGATCTGCGCGACAAGCCGCTCGATTTCCTGCGCGCGCATTTCGGCAACGGTGCCCAATATTATCACGATCTCGCGCGCGGCATCTGCCACCGCGTGGTCCGCGCCGATCGCCCGAGCAAGTCGATTGGTGCCGAGCGCACGTTCGACGTCGACCTCAGCGATCCGGCCGATCTGGTCACCGAGCTGGACCGCATCTCGACCTATGCCTGGGACCGGATCGCGCGTTCGCAGGCGCGCGGCCGCACGGTGACGCTCAAGGTCAAATATCAGGATTTCCAGATCATTACCCGCGCCTGCTCGCTCAACGCGCCCGTCACCGATCGCCAGCAATTCCTCGATGCCGGAACCCGGCTGCTGCGCGCCTTGCTGCCGGTGCCCAAGGGAATCCGCTTGCTCGGCCTGACCCTTTCGAAGCTTGACGAGGACAGCAAGCAAGCCGACGAGCGAGAGCCTGGCCTGCCCCTGTGATACTCCCCTTCCGCTTTCGGCAGGTAGAGTGAGGAACCCCTTCCACCGCCTCGCCATTCGGCCTATTGGCTGTCCTTCCCCGGGGTACCGCGCAGGCGGTTGAGAGGCGGCTGAAACGGCCGTGACCCGCAGAACCTGATCCAGTTGATACTGGCGTAGGGAGGGAGAACGGGCCGCCCGCTCTTCCGTCCACCAAGGAGAGCGAAG
This sequence comes from Alphaproteobacteria bacterium, assembly GCA_028293005.1. Next base: position 21 of record JAQGLH010000350.1, on the reverse strand, counting down.
ACATGGCCGACATTCCTGCCC
>JAQGLH010000338.1 GCA_028293005.1 Alphaproteobacteria bacterium | reverse complement strand
CAGGAGATAAACACGCTGCGGGTGCCGGTCCGCTCGGGCAACACCGCGGTCGCCTATCTCAAGGATGCGCAATGGGTGGAATCGCCGGCTGTGTTGTTCGGCCGGCTGCTGTCGGAAACAATCGCCTCGACGACCGGACGCGTGGTTCTCGATCCCCGACAATTCTCATTCGACCCGGGCACTCGGCTGACCGGCCAGCTCCACACCTTCGGCCTCGACGGCGCGCGGCTGGAGGCGGTCGTCGTCTATGATGCGGCGCTGACCCGCAGCGCCGACACTGTCGAGACGCATCGCTTCGAAGCGCGTGTTCCGGTCGGCTCGGCGACCGCCGCAGCGGTCGCGCCTGCGCTCAACCAGGCCGCCAACCAAGTGGCGGCGGACGTCGCGCGCTGGATCGGAAGCTGAGGCTTTAGTTCATTTCTGCCTTGGTGGCGGCTGCTTGCACTGCTGGAGGAGCGTATCGGCGCGCTCGGACAGCCGCTTGGTCTGCTCGATGCTCTCGCGCAACGCCTCCTGCGTCTCCTCGATCTTGAGAATATCGTCTGCTGCTGCCTCGTTCACTTTTCTTTGCTTCACAACGCACCCCATCCAGGAACTTAACCTCGATCAACTCCCTTTGGTTCCGGTCGGGGCGCAGCCTGCCGCACCAAATCTGCAGCGTAGCGCAAGGGCGCCATGCTCACCCCTGCCTCAGACGAGGCTCTTCGAAGCTTGCTCGAAGACATCCTTGGACAGGCCCTCGGCGGATGCGATCCGCTGCAGCTCGGCCTTCATCAGCTCGGCACGAACTTTGTCGAACCGGCGCCAGCGTCCGAGCGGCGGGACGAGCCGCGCGGCGGCTTGCGGGTTGATCCGCTCGACCGCGAGGATCATGTCCGCGACGAAGCGATAGCCGCGCCCGGACGGGTGATGGAAGGCGCGCTGGTTGGCGGCGAAAGCGCCGACGAGCGAACGCAGCCGGTTGGGATTGGTCAACGAGAAATCAGGATGCCTGGCCAGCGCTTCGACCGCATCGACGGTGTCGTCGCGCGTTGCCATCGCCTGGACCATGAACCATTTGTCGATCACCAGGCTGTCGCGGCGGTAGCGTTGGTAGAATGCCGACAGCGCCGCGATCCGCTGCTCGGCATCGCTATTGGCCAGCACCCCAAGCGCACCCTGGCGGTCGGTCATGTTATCGGCCTGCTCGAACTGCCGCATCGCGATGTCGGCAAAGTCGGGCGCACGTGCCGCCTCGATATAGTTCAGCGCCACCGTGCGGAGGCGCCGCGCGCCCTTGCCCGCCGGTGAATATTCGAACTGGTTGGCGCTGGAGGTCCGCGCATAAGCGGACCGCCATTGGCCCTCGAGCTCCTCGCCGACGTCGCGCCGCAGCGCCTCGCGCGCCGCGTGCACGGCTTCGGGATCCACCACCAGCAGCTGATCGCCGATGAACGCATCGCCCGGCAGGCGCACGACCTCGGCGACGAACGCGGCATCGAGCGTGTCGTTGGCGAGTGTCTGCCGGACGGCCTCGATCACCGGGGCATGATCGACGCTGCCTTTCGTGATCGCCGCGACAAGCGTGTCGAGCATCAATTGCTGCATCGCCTCGTAGCGTGCGAAGCTGTTGTCGTCGTTGGCCGAGAGGAAGGCGAGGTCGTCCGCGCTCCGCTCCGCATTGATGATCACCGGTGCCGAGAAATCGCGGTTGAGCGAGAGCACCGGCCTTTCGCCGATGCCTTCGAACAGGATTTCCTTGTCGCGTGTGTCGAGCAGCACGAGGTGATCGGCGTATTTCTCGCCGGTGAGCTCGCCGAACAAGGCCAGCTTGAGAGGGATCGGAAGCGGCTCCTTGGTCGCCTGCCCGGGCGTCGGCGGCACGCTCTGCTCGAGCCGGAGGCGGGCGCGGCCATCGCCTGCTTGATGCGTCAGCGTCGCATTCACCTTGGGCGTCCCGGCTTGAGAATACCACAAGCGGAAGCGGCTGAGGTCGACCCCGCTGGCATCTTCCATCGCCCGCACGAAATCTTCGCACGTCGCCGCCTCGCCGTCGTGGCGTGCGAAATAACGGTCGCTCCCGGCGCGGAAGCGCTCCGGGCCGAGGATCGTGTGCAGCATGCGGATCACCTCAGCGCCCTTGTTGTACACGGTCGCCGTGTAGAAGTTCGAGATCTCGATATAGCTTTCGGGGCGGATCGGGTGCGCGAGCGGACCGGCGTCCTCCTGGAACTGGGTGCTGCGCAAGGCGCGCACGTCCTCGATCCTCTTGACCGCGGGCGAACCCTGGTCGGCCGAAAATTGCTGGTCGCGAAAGACGGTGAAGCCCTCCTTCAGCGAGAGCTGGAACCAGTCGCGGCACGTGACGCGGTTGCCGGACCAATTGTGGAAATATTCGTGCGCGACCACGCCCGCGACGGCGTCGTAATCGGCATCGGTGGCCGTGTCGGGATCGGCGAGGATGTAGCGCGAGTTGAAGATATTGAGGCCCTTGTTCTCCATCGCGCCGAAGTTGAAATCGGCGACCGCGACGATGTTGAACACGCCCAGATCATATTCGCGGCCATAGACCTTCTCGTCCCACGCCATCGACGCCTTGAGCGCCGCCATCGCATGGTCCGTCTTCGACAGATCCTCCTCGCGCACCCATATCGCAAGATCGACGTTCTTGCCCGACCGCGTCAGAAAACTATCGCGGTTCGCGCTGAGATCACCCGCGACGATCGCGAACAGATAACAGGGCTTGGGAAAGGGATCATGCCATTCCGCCCAATGCCGGCCCCCCGGCAGCACGCCGTTCGCGACCGGGTCGCCGTTCGCAAGCAACACCGGATAGCGCACCGCGTCGGCCCGCAGGCGCACGCGATAGCGGCTGAGCACGTCGGGCCGATCGGGAAAGAAGGTGATGCGGCGGAAACCCTCGGCCTCGCACTGGGTGCACAGGATGCCGCTCGATTCGTACAGGCCCATCAGCTGGCTGTTGGCGGCGGGCGCGATCGCCGTCACCGTTTCGATAAGCGCGGTCGATCCGTGCAGCTCGAGGACGAGCTGGCCATCTTCGTAATACGGCTCGATCCGGCGGCCGTCGACGCTCAGCTCGATCAGCTCGAGCGCTTCGCCGTCGAGGCGCAGCGGCTCGTTGTGGATGCCGTTACGCTCCACTTGAAGCTGCGCTTTGACGATCGTTCGGTCGGGAGCAAGGTCGAAATCGATCGTGACCTCGGGAACGAGCCAGTCAGGCGGCCGATAGTCTTCGCGGAATATCGTCGCCGGCGGGTCGGCGTGGGCGTTCTGCGCGTCGGCCATGGCCGCGGGCTCTACGCGTCGCGCGGGCGCTGCGCAACGGCTGCCGTACCCGCTTGATGGCTCGACTCTCTCGCTTAGTCCGGCACCGCCAACGGCTCGTCCGGCTTGGCATCGCGCCTGGCGGTGAAGACGATGATCAGACCGGTCATGCCGAGCAGGCCGCCGGCGACTGCAAGCGGAGTCCAGACATAATCTTCGAAGATCGTCGACAGCGCCATCGCGATGATCGGGATCAGCAGGTTCGAATAAGCGGCGCGGCCCGGCCCCGCGGCGCGGATCACCGCGAAGTACAGCGGAAAGGCGAGCGTCGAGGCCATCAGCGCGAGATAGAAAAGCCCGCCGAGATAGGCGGCGCTGGTGTCGATCACCGGCGGGCCCGCCAAGGTCCAGGCAAGCAGCGCATTCGGGATCACGCTGTAGCTCATGCCCCAGGCGATCAGGCCGGCCAGCGGCAGAGCGCGGACTCGCTCCGCGGCCTGGACGACGTTCGAGGCGGAGGCCATCAGCACCGCGAGCACCGACAGCGCGATGCCGAAGCCGATCGCGTCCGAATGCGCCGCGTTCGCACGCAGCTCCTGGACGAACAGCAAGGCGACGCCCGCCACGGCGACCAGCGAGCCGGCGACGAAACGGCCGCCGAGACGGTGCTTGAGGAACAGCCAGGCAAGCAGGCTATTGGGCACGATCAGCAAGGCGAAGATCACCGCGACGAGGCCGGAGGTGACGTAGCGCTCGGCGATATAGACGCTGTTGAAGCTGAGGCAGAACAACGGGATGCCGTAAGCGGCGGCGAAAAGATGCCCGTTGCGTCCGATCCGCAGCGGCACCCTGGTCAGCCCGGCATAAGCGAACATCGCCGCCGCGGCGATCGCGAAGCGATAGGTGACCGACCAGTTTGCCGGCACGGTGCCGATCTGGCTGGTGATCACGAGCCACGTCGATCCCCACATCAAGGTGACGAGGATGAAGGGAAGGAGGACACGCGGCTGGACGAACGCCCGGTCCTGATCGATCACGGTGCCGCCTTCACTGGATCGACGCTCCCGGGGCCGACGTTCCCTGGGCCGACATTGACTGGATCAGCCTCGACTGGATCGACTTCCATCGGATCGGGCATCGGATCGGTCGCGGGCATCGGATCGGTCGCAGACATCGGATCGGCCGCAGGCGTCGGCCGCCGCGCCCTGAGCGCGATGAACAGCCCAGCGATCCCGAGGACGCCGCCGATCGCGGCCGGCAACGACCAGCGATAGTTTTCGAAGATCGTCGACAGCACCATCGCGAGGAACGGGGCGAGTGCGTTCGAATAACCCGCGAACCCCGGCCCGGCGGCGCGGATCACGTGGATGTAGAGCGGGAAGACCAGCGCCGATCCCATCAATCCCAGGTAGAGCAGGCTCGAAACATAGGCGAGGCTGGTGCTGAACACCGGCGGGCCGATGAACAGCAGCGCGAACAGGCTGTTGGCGACCACGCCGTGGACCATTCCCCATGCGATCATGCCCATGATGGGCCGCGCCTGCGCACGCTTGGAAGCCTGGATTATGCTGGCGATCGACGCGCACAGCATGCCGAGCAGCGCGAGGCCAATCCCGGTGGCGATCGTGCCGGCGGAGCCGGCGCTGGCGCGGATCTCGTGGACGAACAGCAACGCGACCCCGGACACGGCAACCAGCGAGCCGAGGATGAAACGGCCCGAAATCCTGTGCTTGAGGAACAGCCAGGCGAACAGCGAATTGGGGACGATCAGCAATGCGAAGATCACCGCCACCAATCCGGAGGTGATATATTGCTCCGCGAGGTAGACGAGCGTGACGTTGAAGCAGAATTGGGCGACGCCGAACGCCGCCGCGAAGACATGGCCCTCGCGCCCGATTGCGGTCGGCATGCCGGTGAGCGCGGCATAAGCGAACATCGCCGCCGCACCGATCGCGAAACGGTAGCTGATCGACCAGACCGGCGGCACGCTGCCAAGCTGTCCGGTGATGATCAGCCAGGTCGACCCCCAGATCAGCGTCATCACGACGAACGGGACGAGTATGCGCGGATGCAGGAAGGCCTGGTCTGGCGTGGTCACAGCGCGCCTATCGCCGCAGCCAGCGCAGCCACGTCCCCGGCGTCCTGATCCCAGCTCGTCACCAGCCGCGCCTCGCCCGGCCCCCAGTCGTAGAAATCGAAGCCTCTGGCGCGCAACGTCCGTGCTTCCTCGGCGGACAGCCGGAGGAAGATCTCATTGGCCTCGACCGGATAGATCAGCCGCTCGCCCGCGGCGGCGGCAATCCGCGCCGCCGCGTCGTTGGCGGCGCGCGCATTGCGCAGCCAGACGTCGCCCTCGAGCAAAGCGAGCAGTTGCGCGGCGAGAAAGCGTCCCTTCGACAGCAGATGGCCGGCACGCTTGCGGCGGAAGCGGGTCGCAGCGGTCTTGCTGCGATCGAAAAAGATCAGGGCTTCGGCGGACATGCCGCCGTTCTTGACGAAGCCGAAGCTCAACGCGTCGACCCCGGCGCGCCAGGTGAGATCGGCCGGCGAGCAGCCGAGCCGCACCACGGCATTGGCGAAGCGAGCACCGTCCATGTGAAGCCCGAGACCGCGGCTCCGGCTAAGCTCGCCCAGCGCCGCCACCTCGGCCGGCGTGTAGACCAGTCCATATTCGGTGGCGTTGGTGATCGAAAGCGCCGCAGGTTGAGCCTGATGGACGTCGTCGCGGACATTCGCGAGCAAATCCTGCACGGCCTGCGGCGTCACCTTCGCGCCCGGCCCGTCGCAGAGCAGAAGCTTGGCGCCGTGGGTATAGAATTCGGGGGCGCCGCATTCGTCGTTCTGGATGTGCGCGCCGCCGTGGCAGACGATGCTGCCGTGCGCCCGGCACATGGCCGCGAGCGCGAGCGCATTGGCGGCGGTGCCGGTCGCCACCCAGAGCGCATCGACTTCGGTTTCGAACAGCTCCGAGAAGGCCGCGTCGAGCCGGGCGCTGAGCTGATCGCCGTCATAAGCGGTGTCGACACCACCGGCGCGCGCGAGCGCGTGCATCACTTCGGGACAGACCGCGGCTGCATTGTCGGAGAAGAAACGCATGGCCGCGCTCCTGCGGCGGATCGCCATCTTCGTCAATCACCGCCGCATCCGAAACCGACCGCGACAAACGCCGCTCGCACCGGCTAGGTTATTGAAGCCATTTAACATAAATCGAGGAATCCCGCTCGCAAATCGGCCAACGAAGGCAAGCATCGTCGCGCTACCCTCCAATTCGTCGAAGAGATCGCCTTGTCGGAAGAGCCTATTCTCACGCCACTCGTCGAGCGTTGGTCACAACGATTTCAACTCGACGAAGCGGATCTGGCTGCCATTGCGAGCCTACCGCACATCGAGCGCGTGCTGGAGCGCGATAGCTATATCGTCCGCGAGGGCGAGGCTTCGACCAATTGCTGCCTGCTTCTGTCCGGATTCGCTTATCGCCATAAGCTGGTCAAAGCCGGCGCCCGGCAGATCATATCGCTGCACATCAGCGGCGAGTTCGTCGACATGCAGAACTGCCTGCTCGGCACCGCCGACCATAATGTGCAGACATTGAGCCGCGCCGAGGTCGCGTTCATACCCCAGGCTGCCCTGCTCGAGCTCGCCGCGAGCAGACCGGCGGTCGGACGGGCGATGTGGCGCGACACGATGATCGACAGCTCGATCTTTCGCGAATGGGTGGTGAATGTCGGCAGGCGCGACTCGCTGACGCGCATCGCTCACCTCCTGTGCGAGCTTGCGACCCGCCTCGGGGCGGCGGGGCTCGCGCAAGATCACTCATTCAACCTGCCGCTCACGCAGGAACAATTGGCCGACGCGACCGGCCTCACCTCGGTCCACACCAACCGCGTGCTCCAGGCGCTGCGGCGCGACGGACTGATCAGCCTGTCAACGCGCTCGCTCAAGATCCTCGATTGGAATCGCCTCCGCGAAGTGGGCGATTTCAACGCGCGCTATCTGCATCTCGACCCGCAGCGCGACCTGGTGCCGGGCTGAGCCCTGCCGCGAGCGCCTGCCGCAGCACGAGTGGGTCGAACAGCGAGCGGCGCTCGTCGCGGAGCAGTCTTTGCTTGGTTCCCGTCCAGCCACGAGCCCAGCGCTCGAACCCGGCGCCGGCGCGTATCGCGAGCAGCTCCTTGTCCGCGCCGCGCAGCAAGGTCCGGTCCCGCTCGAGGCCCGGCACGGCGAAGCGCTCGTCGATCCCGCCGAGCGCTGACCGCGCCGCGGCCACCAGGAAGCGCCGCGTCGCGCCTTGGCTTTGTCCGGCCAGCCGGACCGCCTCCTCCACGTCACGGAGCCGGTCGGCCAGCGTGATCGAGCTCTCGCTTCCGCCGCATCCCTCCGGCCGCAGCGCCCGCACATAGGCTGCGAGGCCCGCGAGCACCGCGGGCGCCGGCTCCGGGCCGTCGAACTCCTCGACCACCAGGCCGCGGATGAAGCGCTCGAGCGCGCCGTCGCGATTGCGGGAGATTTTGAGCACGGCACGCGAACCACCCAGGTCGGGGATCGGAACGGGATTGGCGTGGCCGTCGCCGCGATGCGCGCTCATCAGCGAAGAGGTGACGTCCGCGGTTCCGGGATCACCGGAAAGGCCGTGGAACAGGAAATCGGGATTGCCCCGGCCATTGCGGTGGCAGGTGGCGCAGCTCATGCCGACCCGCGCCGCTTGGCCGCCGAGGAGCAGCGGCGCGCGGAATGCGGCCCGGCCGATCGCCGCCGCCCGCTGCTCGAGGGGATCGCTGGGTGGCACAAGGCATTCGGCAGGCTCGTGGATCAGGCTGGGATAGAGTCGATCCGGGGCGGCCCAGCGCGCCTCGCGGATCGGGAGCCTCCCCGTCTCGGCCGCGGCAGCGAGCGGAAGGACGATCGCGAGCGCGATCAGACTTTTCGCGCCTCCTGCCCGCCGCGCGATCGCTCCATTCAGCCTGCGCGCCACCCGGGCGGAGCACCGCACCAGCCCATTGCCGGCCACCAGCCGCTAATGCGTCGGGGCCGCGCCGGCCTCGACCCATCGCCGCAGCTCATCCGCCTCGGCGCAGCCGAAAGTGCACGACGCATCGAGGCTCGCGAGCATCCGCTTGGCACCCTTGCTGTCACCGCGCTCGACCATCAGCTCGCCATAATATTCGGTCGCGCCGCGATGGCCCGGAGCGGCCGCCAGCGCCGCTCGATAATAAGCCTCCGCGACATCGAACCGGCCGAGCTTGCGATTCGCGAAGCCGAGATAGGTGAGGATGTCGGGATGCGCTCCGAAGCTCGCCCTAGCCGACTGAAGCGAAGCGATGGCCGCTTCGTAGCGATGCTCGTTGATCAGGCCCACCGCCTCAAGATAAAAACGATCGCCCGCTGCCGTGCTGGCGAAGATCAGGCTCGGCTGCGTTTCGAGCCGCGCCTGTGGGGCGTTGGCCAGCGCCGCGGTGAGCGCCGCGACTGCGCCGCCGATCTGCGCGGCCTTGGCGCAGCCGGCGCCGCATTCCTGCTGCATCGCTTTCAGACGATCGAGCTCGGCCCTCGCCTTCGCCCATTCGCTGCTCTTGGCATAGACGATCCCGAGCTCGCGGTGGGCATCGACCATCGCCTTGTCGAGGCGCACAGCCCGTTCGAAATATTTGCGCGCGCATTTGAGATCGCCAAGACCATTGCAGGCGAGTCCGGTGACGAAATTGACTCCCGGATCGGTCGGAGCGACCTTCAGCACACGCTCGAACGCCTTTTTCGCGTCGGAATGCCGCCCGGCCTGGAGCGCCTCGATGCCCTTGCGATATTCCGCGGCCGGATCGTAGCTCGGCGCCGACATGCTCGGGCCGCTGTCGCCCCCGCCGCCGCCGCCTCCGGAGGCCAGGGCCGGTGCCGTCATGCCGGCGACGCCCGCCAGCAAAGTCAGTGCAACGCGAGAAACTCCCATCTTGCCCTCCCTCAAAGGAAGCTTGGGGAAGCGGCCCTTGTACCAGAAGGCGAAGGCGCGGGCAAAGAGGTGGCCGCGGCAAGGCCGAGCCGGTGCGGACGGGCGGGCGGACGGACCGGCGCGCGGGCGGACCGGCGGATGGGGAGACAAGCGCCGATGGTGCCGATAACCTCCGCTCGAAACCAGAACAGCCGATGGGAGTGGGTTGATGAGGCCGATGATCGCCGTTGCTTTGAGCGTCTTTCACGTCGTGGCGGCCGGGTTCGCGGCAGCGCCGGTTCTCGGCCAGCAGCCTGCCTCCCAACCGCCCGCCTCCCCGCCGCCGCGCCGCAATTCGCGGCCGGAAAGCCGCTCGGAGTCACGGCCGACGGGCGCTACCTACCGATGTCCGACAACGTCAAAGTCTATGGCGCGGCGGTGAGCGCCGAGAGCTGCAGCTACGATCCCGCCCGCAAGCTGGTCATGATCGTCAGCCGCGGCGCCAGTCAAAACGAGGTTCCCAACGATGGCTTCGTCTCGTTGCTCAACCACGATGGATCGGTCCACACCGCCAAATGGATCGGCGCGACGCGCGATGGCCTCACGCTCAACCAGCCGTTCGGCAGCGATGTCCATGCCGGCAAGCTCTACCTCGCCGACAGCAACGGCGACACCGCGGACGGCGCGCCGCGGATCGCGGTGATCCGCATGTTCGATCTCGCCACCGGCGCGCCGGCCGGGGAGATCGTGGTGCCGGAGTCACCCTGGTTCAACGACATCGCGGTTGCGCGCGACGGCTCGATCTACGCCACCCAGACCGGCACCGTCGACGGCAAGACACCGTGGCGCCTGTTCAAGGTCGCGGGCGGCAAGGCGCAGCTGTTGATCGACGGCGCTCCGCTCGCCCGCCCCAATGGCGTCGCGATCGACAATGACGGCAACGTCGTCGTCGTCAACATGCTCGACACCAAGGTCATGACCTTCTCGCCCGGCGGCAAATTGCTCAAGACCGAGCAGGCCGCGCAGACCGGAAGCGACGGCCTCGTCATCATGCCGGACGGCACCAAATATGTAAGCAGCGTGACGTTGGGCGGGATTTCGCGGATCCGGCCGGGCCGAACCGCCGAGCTGATCGCCACCGGCATCCCGTCCGCGGCCTCGATGTGTCTCGATCCGCACGCCAACCAGCTCGTGATCCCGCTCAATCCCAACAATGCGGTGGCCTTCGTCAAGCTGCGATAGGCGGACCGGCGCCCATTTCGACAAAATTGTCGAACCGGTCGTGCCGGTTTACAATTTTGTCACTCCGGTGGTCGCGGCGAGCACGCAAAAACGCGCTTTTGCGATTGGCACGAACATTGCTGGACTACGCCCGAACCGCCGCAAAGGCGGACGAGAGGAGCAAGGATGGGCAGATCGGACACCAAGGCGAGCGAATTGCTCCACGCGAAATTCGTTCGCGTCATGCGGCGCCGCGACAATGGCCTCGTCGAATTCGATTTCGCGATCGGCGCCCCCGAAGTCTTCGTCGAGCTGATGATGCCGGAAGCCGCGTTCGACGAATTCTGCCGCACCAACGCGATTGTCGACCTCACCGATCAGACCGCGCCGGAAGACGATTTCAGCGTTCGGCTCAGCCGCGTCCTCGCCGGCCAGGGAGAATAGATCATGCAAATGGATCTTCGCACCGTCGCCATCAAACCGCTGCGCCAGACCTATGCCCATATCGCGCGGCGGATCGGCGCCGACAAGCCGGCGTCGCGGTATCAGGAAGGCACGCTCGACCTCCAGACGATGGCCAATCAGCATTATCGGCCGCTGTGGGATCCGGAGCACGATTATTTCGACACGCGCCGGACCGCGATCGCCATGGCGGACTGGTACGCCTTCAAGGATCCGCGCCAATATTATTACGGCAGCTACGTCATGGCGCGCGCCCGCCAGCAGGAGGCCGCCGAGAGCGCGTTCGATTTCGTCGAGAGCCGGCGTCTCGCCGAATGTCTCCCCGACAAGGTGCGCCGGCTCGCCCTCGATCTGCTGCTGCCGCTGCGCCATGTCGCCTGGGGCGCGAGCATGAATCATGATTTTGTCGCCGCCTACGGCTTCGGCACCGGCATCACCCAGCCGGCCCTTTTTGCCGCGATGGACCAGCTCGGCATTGCCCAGTTCATCACCCGCGCGGGGCTGCTGCTCGCCGAGCCCGACGCGCTCGATGCGGCCAAGGCGGATTGGATGGAGGCGCCGCGCTGGCAATCGCTGCGGCGCGTGATCGAGGATCTGTTCGTCGAGAAGGATTGGTTCGAGGTGTTCGTGGCGCAGGCTTTGGTGCTCGATGGTCTGCTTTACGCGCTCGTCTACGACAAGATCATCGATGACGAGCTGGCGTCGACCGACGGTTCGACGGTGGCGCTGCTGACGCAGTTCCAGGGCGAGTGGGCAGCAGAGACCGCGAAATGGGTCGACGCGCAGATCAAGGTCGCCGCCGCGGAAAACGAGGCCAACAAGGCGCTGATTCTCGGCTGGATCGCCAAGTGGAAGGCTCGGGTCGTCCCCGCCTTGCTGCCTCTCGCCGAGCTGGCGCTCGGCGAGCATGCGCCTGCCGCGCTCGACGAGGTGATCGAGCAGCTTGATCGGCGGATCGCCAAGCAGGGGCTCAAGCTTGAGGCGTCGGCATGAGCGGGGCAAGTTCGAGCGGTGCGGACTCGACCGTCTTTCTGGTGCTTCAGGCCAATGACGAGACCCGCAACATCGTTTCCGCGATCATGGCCGACAATCCGGGCGCCCAGCTCGACGAACAACCCGCGATGGTGCGGATTCACGCCAAAGGCACGCTGCGCGTCCATCGTGAGACGATCGAGGAGCTGATGGGCCGCGACTACGATCTGCAGGAATTGCACGTGAACATGATCTCGCTGTCGGGCCATGTCGACGAGACCGACGACAGCCTGACGATCAGCTGGGATCACTGAACCCGAAACGGATTAGGCGCGCGAAAGGACTAGGATCATGGACATCGCGGTTGCGAAGAAGAAATTGGGCCTCAAGGAGCGCTACACGCTGATGACGCGCGGCCTTGGCTGGGAGCCGAGCTACCAGGCGATCGACGACGTGTTCCCGATGGACAGCTTCGAGGGGATCAAGATCCACGACTGGGAAGCATGGGAAGACCCGTTCCGCCTGACGATGGACAGCTATTGGAAATATCAGGCCGAGAAGGAGCGCAAGCTCTATGCGATCATCGATGCCTTCGCGCAGAGCAATGGCCACCTGACGGTCAGCGACGCGCGCTACATCAACACCGTCAAGCTGTTCGTGAACGGCCTGGCGCCGATCGAATATATGTCGCACCGCGGCTTTGCGCACATCGGACGCCAGTTCCGCGGCGTCGGTCCGCGGGTCGCCTGCATGATGCAGTCGCTCGACGAACTGCGCCATGCGCAGACCCAGATCCACGCGATCAGCAATTACAACCGTTACTATAGCGGGATGGCGGAATTCCGTCATCATTACGATCATCTGCCCTATCTGCAGGTGCCCAAGAGCTTCTTCGAGGATGCTGCCACCGCCGGTCCGTTCGAGTTCATCATCGCGATCGGTTTCGCGTTCGAATATGTGCTGACCAACCTCGTGTTCGTGCCGTTCATCTCGGGCGCCGCCTACAACGGCGACATGGGCGCGATGACGTTCGGCTTCTCCGCCCAGTCCGACGAGGCACGGCACATGACCTTGGGCCTTGAGGTCGTCCGGTTCGTGCTCGAGCAGGATCCCGCCAACGTTCCGATCGTCCAGAAATGGCTCGATAAATGGACGTGGCGCGGCGTGCGCCTGCTCACCCTCGTGGCGATGATGCAGGATTATATGCTGCCCAAGCGGGTGATGAGCTGGGCCGAGGCGTGGGAAATCTATTTCGAGGAAAATTGCGGCGCCTTGTTCCGCGACCTCGCGCGCTACGGCATCACCATGCCGCCGTGCGTCGAGCAGGTACGCAAGGAGCGCGACCATCTTTCGCACATGGCGTGGTGCCAATTCTACCAGGCCCGCGGCACCAACAATTTCCACACCTGGCTGCCCTCGGCCGAGGATATGGACTGGCTTTCGGCCAAATATCCGGACACGTTCGATCGCTACTACCGCCCGCGCTTCGAATATTGGGCGAAGCTCGAGGCCGAGGGCAAACCGTTCGAGGCCACCAGCGTTCCGATGCAATGCCAGGTCTGCCAGATCCCGATGTTCTTCACCGAGCCCGGCGACCCGTTGACGCTCGCGCAGCGCCACAGCCACTATAAGGACGAGCAATATCATTTCTGCTCGGACCATTGTCAGACGATCTTCGCCGACGAGCCGGAGAAATATATCCAGGCCGCGATCATCGGCCACGAGCTGTTCAAGGGCAATGCGTTCATTCCCGGCACCGATCCCACCAGCGAAGGCTTCGATCCGGCGGCGGCGGCGCTCGCCTTCTGGCGCATCGACCATGGCCGCGACAATGGCGGCCACTTCGGTTCGGACGACGAAGGCAATTTCGCTTTGTGGCGCGGGCTGGCGACCAAAAACACCAATGCCGACACCAGCGGCGAAGGGAGCCCGCGATGACCGTCCGTGCCATCGGCCCCTATGAGTTCGAGCCGGCCGATACCGCCGCCAATTTCCACGGCGCGCTGATCGTCTACGCCGGCTGGGACCGGCATTTGATGTTCGCCTCGCCTTATGCCTGGCCGTTGCCGCCCGATCTCCCCTTCGCCCATTTCCTCGCCGGTCCGCTGGCGGGGGCATTCGGCCAGCATCCGGATTGGCCGCGGATCGACTGGACCAAGGCGATCTGGACCAGGAACGGCGAGGCGTTCGTTCCCGACCTCGATGCGACGATCGCGGGCAACGGCATCGTCCACAAGGACGCGCTGCGTTTCACCACTCCGGGCCTGGACGGCATCGGCGGCGCCGGAATCTGATGACGCACACGCTGACGATCGCGACGACCGGCGCCACTGTCGAGGTCGAAGACGGCCAAACTATCCTCGATGCCTGCCTCCGGTCCGGCATCTGGCTACCGCACGCCTGCTGCCATGGCCTGTGCGCGACGTGCAAGATCCAGGTGACCGAAGGCGAGATCGATCATGGCGAAGCCTCGAGCTTCGCGCTGATGGATTTCGAGCGCGACGAGGGCAAGGCGCTCGCCTGCTGCGCCCGCCTCGAAAGCGACACGATAATCGAGGCCGAGATCGAGGAGGACATCGACGCGGAGGGCATCCCGGTCGAGGACTTCGAAGGCGTGGTCAGCCGCATCGATGCGCTGACGCCGACGATCCGCGGCGTCCACGTCCGCCTCGATCGCCCGCTGCGCTTCCAGGCCGGCCAATATGTGAACCTCGAGATCGGCGGCGAAGCAAGCATCAGCCGGGCGTTCTCGCTGGCCAACGACCCGGCGTCTGGCGCGGCCGTCGAGCTCAACGTGCGCATCGTCCCGGGCGGGGTCGGCACCACCTGGATCCACGAGCATCTCAAGGTCGGCGATCGGCTGCGTTTGTCGGGCCCTTATGGCCGCTTCTTCGTGCGGCGCTCGGCGCGCGTGCCGATGCTGTTCCTCGCCGGAGGATCGGGCCTTTCGAGCCCCCGCTCGATGATCCTCGACCTGCTCGCGCGCGAAGAGACGCTGCCGATCACCCTGGTCTACGGCGCGCGCTGCCGCGACGAGCTCTATTACCATGAAGCCTTCGTCGCGCTCGCCGCGGCGCATGCGAATTTCCGCTACGTTCCGGCGCTGTCGGAAGAGCCGCAGGGGTCGGATTGGGATGGCTTCAGAGGCTATGTCCATGAAGCCGCGAAAGCGGCGTTCGCGGACGATTTCCGAGGCCTCAAAGCCTATCTGTGCGGTCCTCCGGCGATGATCGAGCCCTGCGTCGCGACCTTGATGCAGGGGCGGCTGTTCGAGCGCGACATCTACACCGAGAAATTCTTCTCGGCCGCCGACGCCCAGCAGGTGCGGAGTCCGCTTTTCAAGCGCATCTGACCCGAAACGCGTTATAACCTC
>JAQGLH010000268.1 GCA_028293005.1 Alphaproteobacteria bacterium | reverse complement strand
GACCGACCTCGACCTCGGCCATTACGAGCGGTTCACCGGCGTTCCGGCGCGGCAGTCGGACAATATCACCACCGGCCGGATCTACCGCGACATCATCACCAAGGAGCGTCGCGGCGACTACCTCGGCGCGACCGTCCAGGTCATCCCGCACGTCACCAACGAGATCAAGGAGTTCGCGCTCGCCGACACCGATGGGCTCGATTTCGTGATCTGCGAAATCGGCGGTACGGTGGGCGATATCGAGAGCCTTCCTTTCGTCGAGGCGATCCGTCAGCTGCGCAATGACATCGGCCGCGCCAACACGGTGTCGATCCACACCACTTTAGTCCCCTATATCGCCGCTGCCGGCGAGCTGAAGACGAAGCCGACGCAGCATAGCGTGCGCGACCTGACCAGCCTCGGCATCCAGCCCGACGTCCTGCTCTGCCGCGTCGACCGGCCGCTTCCGGACGGGGAGCGCGCCAAGATCGCCCAGTTCTGCAACGTCCGCAAGGAAGCGGTCATCCCCGCGCTCGACGCCAAGAGCATCTACGCGGTTCCGCTGCAATATCATTACGAAGGGCTCGATGCCGAGGTGCTTCGCGCGTTCGGGATCACCGATGCGCCTTCACCGGATCTGTCGCGTTGGCACGACATCATGGATCGGCTCGACAATTTTGAGGGCGAGGTGACGATCGGCGTGGTCGGCAAATATGTCGGCCTGCCCGATGCGTACAAGAGCCTCACCGAGGCGCTGATCCACGGCGGCATCGCCAATCGGGTCAAGGTGCGGATCAACTGGCTCGACGCCGAATTGTTCAGCGAGAACGGCGCCGATGGCCTGAAGAATGTCGCGCCGATGCTCGAGCCGGTCCACGGCATTCTGGTGCCGGGCGGCTTCGGCGAGCGCGGCAGCGAGGGCAAGATCGCCTCGGTCCAGTTCGCGCGCGAGCGCGGCGTGCCGTTCTTCGGAATCTGCCTCGGCATGCAGATGGCGTGCATCGAGGGCGCGCGCAATCTTGCCGGCCTTGCCAACGCCTCGACCACTGAATTCGGCCCGACCGACGAGCCGGTCGTCGGCCTGATCACCGAATGGATGGGCAAGGAAGGGCTCGAGCAACGCGCCGCGAACGGCGATCTGGGCGGGACGATGCGGCTCGGCGCTTACGAAGCGAAGCTCAGCCCGAACAGCCACGTCGCGAGCATCTACGGCAACAACCCGATCAGCGAGCGCCACCGCCACCGCTACGAGGTCAACGCTCATTATCGCGACGCGCTCGAAAAGGGCGGTCTGATCTTTGCCGGCATGAGCCCCGACGGCCAGCTTCCCGAGATCGTCGAACGGCCCGATCATCCCTGGTTCGTCGGCGTCCAGTTCCACCCCGAGCTGAAGAGCAAGCCGTTCGACCCGCACCCGTTGTTCGCGAGCTTCATCGGAGCCGCAGTCAAGCAGTCCCGGCTGGTCTGACCCGCCGAACGCGCTCCGCTTGGCGGGCGCGCGGATCGCGGTGGCCGAACGCCCGCCGGCGCGTTATCGTGACTGCCAATGGAAACTCAGTCGCATACCTACCTCGTCGCCGGTGCCCTGGTGATCCTGCTTGCGGCGCTGTTCGCTTACATTGCCTGGGCTTCGCCGAATGACAGCCGCGACAGCCATTATTACGACATAAAATTCGACCGCTCGGTCGCCGGCCTGGCGGCAGGGTCGCCGGTAAGCTTCTCCGGTGTCGCGGTCGGGCGCATCGAGAATATAGACTTCGATCCGATCGATCCGCAGCTCGTGCGCGTGCGAATCATCATCACCGATCGTGAAGCGCCCATCCTGCAGGGCACGACCGCCAATCTTCATCGTGATCTGTTTGGTAGCGCGCTGATCTCGCTCGATGGCGCGATCCAGGGTGCGCCGCCGATCAGGCCCGCGCGAAGAGGGGACGTCCCCCTCATTCCGGCCAAGAAGGACAGTGGCCTCCTCGGCGGCGACACTGTCAGCACCGTCGAGAAAATCTCAGCGACGGCGGAACGGCTCAACCGGTTGCTTACCCCGGCGGGGCAGAGGACCATATCGGAGTCCATCGCCGACACCGAGCGCCGGAGCGCACGCCTGGCGCTGCGCGGGCCGGCGCTTGCCGACCGCGGCGCCTCGTCGCGCGGCACGGTTCGTGAGACCGGTGCCGCGCTCGAGGCGATGGGCCGCAAGGCGGACGCGATGGACCGCCGGCTGGCCGCGCAGGGCACCAGCAAGGCGCGCGAGATGCGCCAGTCGCTACGGGCGGCGCGCGACGGCATGGCGCGGCTCGATGCGAGCGTGGACGCGATGGATCCGAAGGTGCGGTCGCTGTCGCAGCCCGGTCTTCATCAGCAGGTTCGCGACATGCGCACCAGCGCGCGCGAGGCCGGCACGACCGTCCAGCAGATCGACCGGTCGGGAATTGGACAGGCGCTGTCGCCGCCCAAGCTCCCCGATCACAAGCCGTGATGAGCTAGAAATCCTCCCCGTACCGGAGGCTCCTCTTCAGGCCCGGTCGACCCGTGCCGCATAGCAGCCGCGCGATGCATAATGGGCATGGAGGTAGCGCGCTGCCGGGTCGGCGAACATCTGCGCAATCGCGAGGGCGAGGGTGGCGCCGTCGGTGACCGCGCCGTCGATCATCTCGTCGCGCTCGTCGAACGCGCGGAGCGAGATCAGCCGCAGGCGCAACACTTCGGGTATCTCGTCGACACGATCGTAACGCTGCACCGCGCCCTCGCGGACGAAGATGGCATGGCTGGCACGATACGGCGTCTCCGCCGGCTGGTGAGTATAGTTGAGCAGCAACAGGCTTTCGCCGGGCTCGACATCCCGGACCTCGATACGGTCAGGAAAGCCGGGCTTGCTGTCGGCGATGCAGCGCCTGGCGCCGTGCGCGGCGAGCGCCTCGTCCGGCAAGCCGAACAGGTGACGAAATTGTGCCGGGCTCAACCCGGTTATGCGAAAGCTCATCGTCGGTCTCCGATACTGCCGACCGCACCATCGGGCATGCACCACCGGAGCGCGCTCCGTTTCTTGCGCTCAAAGAAATCGCGCTTCGAAAGGCACGCACGGACGGCTCAGACGGCGAGGCTCATACCGGCCGCGGCCGGCGCGGAAGGCCGGGCGCGCAATCGAGCGTGGGGTCCCAATGGCCGAGCTCGGCGGCCGCCTCATAGGTCGAGGTGAGAAAGGTCATCAGCGCCTGAGCCGGGTTTGGCGACGTGCGCAGATCCTCGTAGCGGAAGACGAATTCGCCAAGCATCGGCTCGAAGCGTGCGGCGGCCGGCATGATCGGCGCGTTGGCAAATCCCTCGGGCGCCGGATAGGCGTAGGAATAGAATGCGGCGTGCGGAAACGCATCGCTGCCCGGCCAGAAGCCGGCGCTGCTCACCTCGTGCGAATAGGCCTCACGCGCGATCGCATCGGGCAGATTGGGGACGCCGCCGGGGTGCGGCGGCGCCGGGCGGCCGGAAAAGCGCGTCACGGCCAGATCGAAGCTTCCCCAGAAGAAATGGACCGGGCTCGCCTTGCCGACAAAGGCGGTGCGGAATTGACCGAGCAGCCGGTTGGCAGTGAGCAGCACGCGCCAGAAGCGGCGCGCCGCGTCCGGATCGTAGGAGCAATGGGTGCGGTCGTCCGCAAATCGGATAGGGTCTGCAACCTCATTGGGAAATTCGTGGATCGCGACCTCGATCCCGTTGCGGCTGAGCAGCGCGAACAGGCCGCTATGGAAATCCGCAACGCTTTGCGGACGCAGCGCCAGCCCATCCTCACTGCCGCCGCTGTCGCGGAACAGCAGACGGTGCTCGAGCAGGTCGAACTCGAGCTCGAACGCTTCGTCGAGGTGGAAAATCGCCGAGGTCGTCAATCCGCGCGCGGAGACGTAGTGCGGAACGTGCCAGCTGTGGTTGAGCCACGGCGTCAGCGATAGGCGGACCTTGCCGACGATCTGCATCCAGAGCTGAAGCGTAATCGCCGTATCGCGCCACCCCGCCCAGGTGAGCTCCGGCCAGATATCAGCTTTCGTGACCATTAAAGCGCCCCTCGCTCGACGACCGCGATTCTATAGCAGAAAAGGCGCGCCCACACGCGGGGCGGCGGCATCTCTCCGAAAGGAAGCGAGAAGGGCGGCGACCGCGTCATCATCGCCGCGCCTTCGCGGCGCTGGCGCGAACGTTCAGGCGTCGAGCTCCGGCGCCGGAGAGCCGCGAGGGGATGCTCAATCCGGTATGCGGCAGGCATCCACCCAATCGCCGTGAACGACTGCGGCGAGACGCTCGGGCGTCACCCGGACCGAGCTGTTGAGCGATCCTGCGGCGGGGAAAATTTCGTCGAAATCCCGCAGCGAGCGGTCGAGAAAGACGCGTAGCGGCGTCTTGAGGCCGAACGGGCACACGCCGCCGACAGGATGGCCGGTCAGCGCGAGCGTCTCCGCCGCGTCGAGCATGCGCGGCCTCCCGCCGAACGCGGCCTTGGCCTTGCCGTTGTCGAGCCGCGCGTCGCCGCGCGCGACGATCAGGAAGACTTCACCATTGGCGCGAACCGCGAGGGTCTTGGCGATGCGCCCCGGCTCGACGCCAAGTGCGGCGGCCGCTTCCAGGACCGTGGCGGTGCTTTGCTCGGTCTCGACGATCGGCAGATCGGCGGCATGCTCGGCGAGCCAGGCCCGCACCGATTCGGCGCTCATTTCTCGCTCACTCGCCGAGCAGATGGAGCGCCAGCGTGCGCCGGTGGGGCCGGCGGCGGTGCTCGAACAGGTAGATGCCTTGCCAGGTGCCGAGCGCGAGACGGCCGCCGGTCAGCGGGATCGACAGATGAACCTGGGTGAGCGCGGCGCGCAGATGGGCCGGCATGTCGTCGGGACCTTCGTCGTCGTGCGCGTAAGCAGCCGGGTCTTCGGGCGCGAGGCGCGCGAAATAGGCTTCCAGATCACTGCGCACTTCTCGCGCGGCATTTTCCTGGATCAGCAGGGACGCGGAGGTGTGGCGGCAGAATATCGTCAGCAGGCCCTGCCGGATGGCCTGCTCGGCGACCCAGCCCGTTACGTCGCTGGTGATCTCCACCAGGCCCTGCCGCTCGGTCTGGAAGTCGATGGTGCCGGTCGCTTGCCGCATGGCCTTCGCATAGAGCGATTTGCGGCCGGGAGGAAACACCCCCCGCGGCGACTTGGACCTCGCAGCGATGGCGGCGGCGCCTGTCCGGCTGCGCCGCCGGGCTGCTGCCGGCCTCGGAAGGCCGGCGATGGGTCGCCTACAGGGCGAGCTGCCACTGCGCGCCGCCGGCGAGGCCGATATGGCGGACCGCCGGCGCGTCATTCAACCCGGCCCGGGTGATGACGTCGTCGAGCTGGGCTGCGTTCGCGATCCGGATCGCTTCGGAGATGTTGGCGGCGCCGAGACGGTGGAGCAGGTGCGCGCGATGCGTCTCGACCGTGCGCGGGCTGATGCCGATGCGGCGCGCCATCGCCTTATTCGTCTCGCCGGCCACCATCCCCTGGAGGATCTGGAGCTGGCGCGGGCTGAGCGCCTCAACGACTCGAGTCGCGGAGATCCGCGTCTGGTGCCGCTGCCTGGCGATCGGCACGATCGCGAAACCGCGCTCGAGGCTCGCGAGCAGCACCTTGTCCTGATAGGGCTTCTCGATGAAATCGGTCGCGCCGAGCTTCATCGCGCCGACCGCGATGCCGATCGTCCCGTGCCCGCTCGCCAGCACGACGGGCAGCGGACAGCCGGCCGTGCGCAGCTGCCTGAGCACCTCAAGGCCGTCGGGGCTTTTCATCCTGAGGTCCAGCAAGGCGACGCCGCGATCGAGCTGGGCGCGATTGAGAAAGTCGCAGCCCGAATCATAGGCCTGGCTGGCGATATTGTGGGTCCGCAGCAGGAACTGCGTCGCCTCCCTGATCTGCGGGTCATCATCGACGATATGCACGAACCGGTCCGGCACGAGCCAACTCCTCATCCGCGCAGGGGTTCGGCGGGGCGCTCACGGCGCCGTCGAAGGCCCAAAAACGATTACCCGGAACCTCCGGGCTCGAGATCCTCTCAGCCTCTGGAAACTATTATCTTTTTCGACCCGTGCACTGGACGCCCGACGTCGGTTAGGCAATGCCGTTATAGCACGGTAGTGGCCGGAGTCCGCCTCTCGCCCGGTGGTCAGCGCGCGGTGCGCTCCCACACCGGATAGGTCTGCGGCTCGGCGATGCCGTTGCTCCGCCGCACGTCCACCACCCGCGGCGGAGGTCTCCGCTTCTGGCCAGCTTCTCTCCCCGACGAGGCGGGGTCAGCCGCTGGCGCCTCATGGAGCGGCGCGATCGCGCCATGCACGAGCCGGGTCATCCGTTGGAACAGGCTGGCGCCGGTCGGCCGGGCGCCGGTCTCCGCGGTCGGCCTCAGCGTCATGACGGGGGGCGGCATGATCGGGGCCGGCATGACCAGGGCCGGCATGACCGGAGACGCCGCGATTGGGGGCGGCGGCGAGCGGTGCGGTGAGGCGGCGGCTGGCTCGAACAGGTCGTGGAGCGGTGCGCCGGGGTCGACGAAACCCGCGTCGGCCGAAGCGGACGGGACCAGCCAGGCCGGCGCGACCGGTGCCGCCGCGGCGAGCGGCTGCGCCGGAGCGAGGCGCGCAGGACGGGAGTCTGCCTCGACCGTCCGTCCAGCCACGCTGGTGCGGACCGGATCGGCGGAGCAAGTGGGCGGCGGCGGTGCTTCCGGCTGCCGCGGCGGCGCGGTAGGGACGCGCACCGGTCTGGTCGGCGCGCTTCGGAACGGATTTTCGGCACGCGCCGAGGGCGCGACGCCGGCGTTCGCGTCCAGATCCATGCCGGTCGCGACGATCGAGACGCGCAAGCGTCCCGCGAAAGCCGGATTGATCGCCGATCCCCAGATAATATTTGCTTCGGGATCGACCAACTGCTGGATGTGGCTGGCGGCGGCGTCGACCTCGACCAGGCGCATGTCGTCGCCGCCGGTGATCGAGATGATCAGGCCGCGTGCGCCGGCGATCGCGCCGTCGAGGAGCGGATTGGCGATCGCCCGCTCAGCGGCCTCGATCGCGCGATTCTCGCCGCTTGCCTCGCCGCTGCCCATCATCGCCTTGCCCATCGCGGCCATGATCGACCGGACGTCGGCGAAGTCGAGGTTGACCAGGCCGGGCATGACCATCAGGTCGGTGATGCCGCGCACGCCCTGCTGAAGCACGTCGTCGGCGATCTCGAACGCCTCCCTGAATGTGGTCTGGGGACCGGCGATCCGGAACAGATTCTGGTTGGGGATGACGATCAGCGTGTCGACATGCTGCTGGAGCTCGCTGATCCCGGCTTCGGCGTGGCGGCCGCGGCGGCTTCCTTCGAAGGCGAACGGGGTCGTGACGACCGCCACCGTCAGGATCCCCTTGGCGCGCGCCCCCCGGGCGCTGACCGGTGCGGCGCCGGTGCCGGTGCCTCCACCCATGCCGGCGGCGATGAAGCACATGTGTGCGCCCTCCAGCGCGAGGTTGATGTCGGGGAGCGATTCTTCGGCCGCCGCGCGGCCGATCTCAGCATGGGAGCCGGCGCCGAGGCCTTCGGTCACATCGCGGCCGAGCTGGAGCCGCTGCCGCGCCGGCGACTGGTTCAGAGCCTGCGCGTCGGTGTTCGCGACGACGAAATCGATGCCGGCTGCGCCGCCGGCAATCATCCGATCAACCGCGTTTCCCCCGGCACCGCCGACGCCGACAACGGTGATGCGGGGATGGAGCAGCTCCAACTCATGGGAATCTATTCGGATCATGTCCTGGTAACTCCGGAATGGATGTGTCTCGCGCAATGTCGACCGAGAATCGCGGTATGGTTGCCGAATAGTGAATTTGGTGATGACTACACACTCGGTAGGACTACTGAGCGGCGCTACGCGCGTATTCGTACCGAATGGCAAGCAGCGCGCGGTCCCGATAAGGTTAAGAAACGCTTAATCGAGCCGTTCCTTCACGCCCTTCTAGATAAGTCACCGATCATGATTCACTGGTTCAGCGGCAGTGCACTGTGCGCTGTCGATGAGGACGGCTTTCTGATGTTGCCGGAGTTCGTCCGCCTCACGCTGTCGAAGCTTTCCGATGCCAACCTGCTGGTGATCGCGCCGCACCGGTCGGAGCCGTGCCTGGTTGGCTACGACCGCAGTCATCACCGCGTCCTCCACGCAGATCAGGAGCGGCTGCGGTCGAGCCGATATGACGCCGATCAACTCGACGCGCGCGCCCGCCACATCTTCGGCTGGGCCGAGGAAGCCCGCTATGAGCCGGACGGCAGGATGTCGCTGCCAGTTCCGATGCGGCGGAAGGGAAGGGTGGACGGCCTGGCGCTGTTCGTCGGGGTCGGTGCGGCGTTCGAGATCTGGAACCCCCAGATCGCGCTCGAGAGCGGCGATCCGGCCCTCAGCGAGATCGCGGCCTGGCGTTCCCAAGCTAGCCTCCAGCCCTTACAGGAAGTCTGACCATGTCCCTGCTTTGCCTGTGCGGCCGCCATGCCGCGCGCCCCAGCAACATCTCCAACCAGGGCTATTATTTCAGCCGGTGCACGCGCTGCGGGCGCGAAATGATCGGCTCGGCGGTGAAATGGAAGCCGGTGCCGCGCGGAAAGCGCATCGTCTGGCGGCCGGTTCACCGCGGTGCCGCCTCGCGGCCGAAACCGGTCTACAACCTGCCGATGGTGATCCCGCAGCGGATCGCGAAGCCGCGCCGGCTGCGCCCGCGCTTCAGCTTTGCGAAGGTCGTCGCGGCCGACCTTTGCCTGTTCGCCTGGTCCGGCGCCAACGGCATCAGGCAATGGCAGAGCAATCTCCTCGGCCATCTCGCGCGGCAGCGCAGCCGTCCGCGCGAGCTGCCGGTGATCCGCATGCCCTATCGCGGCTGGTGAGCGCGCGTACGGTCCGCCATCCTTGCCCGAGGCCCGAACACAGGTTGCCGAAACACAGGTTGCCGAAACGCCGGTTGATCCTCGCGCCCAGTCTCCGATATGGTCGAAAGGTATAAGACGATCATAAAGGGGGTTGAGGATGACGATCAGAGTCGTCGGCAGCGGGTTTGGACGGACGGGCACATTGTCGCTGCACCAGGCGCTCGAGCGGCTTGGCTATGGCGAATGCTTCCATATGAACGAGCTGATCGCCGATCCGGGCAAGATGCCCGCCTGGGTCGCGACCGCCGACGATCCCTCGTCGACCGATTGGGACAAGCTTTTCGCAGGCTATAATTCCACGGTCGACTGGCCGGCCGCCGCTTATTGGCGCGAGCTCGCCGATCATTATCCCGACGCGAAGGTCATCCACACCATGCGCGATCCGCAGCGCTGGTTCGACAGCACGCAAGCGACGATCTTCAGCCCCG
>JAQGLH010000263.1 GCA_028293005.1 Alphaproteobacteria bacterium | reverse complement strand
CCTTGAACGCCTCGCTTCCGCGCCGCCCTCCCACATAGCCAATGAGAGCCGCGGCAGCGATGATGAGCGGGAACGGGACCGCGAAGAAGAAGATCGCGACGAAGGCCGCCGCGGCGAGCCCGCGCATGATGTTGTTCTTCAGGGCCCGATTGCCGATCCGCACGAGCGCCTCGACCACGATCGCGAGCACGGCCGCCTTCAGTCCGAAGAACGCCGCCGACACGAAGCCCACCTTGCCCCAGAGCGCGTAGACGACGCTCAGCGCCATGATCGACACGATGCCTGGCACGATGAACAGACCGCCGGCGATCAGGCCGCCGCGGGTCTTGTGCATCAACCAGCCCACGTATGTGGCAAGCTGTTGGGCCTCGGGACCAGGAAGCAGCATGCAGTAGTTCAACGCATGCATGAACCGGCTCTCGGAGAGCCAGCGCTTCTCCTCGACGAGGATGCGATGCATCACCGCGATCTGGCCGGCCGGACCGCCGAAGCTCAACAAGGCGATCCGAGCCCAAACCCGCGCGGCCTCACCCAGGCCGATGCGGTGGGGCTCGCCCGCCACCTTTTAGCCCAGCGCCCTGTACAGGCCGTAAAGGCTGGTGAGGGTGAGCACCAAGCCAACCAACGTCAGCAGCAGCCGCGGCGAGATGCGTTTCGCCGCAAAGGCCCCCATCGGCGCTGCGGCAATCCCGCCGATCAGCAGCCCGGCGGTCGCGAGCGAGAAAGCCTTGAGCCCCATCGTGGCGATGAACGTCGCCGAGATCGTCAGGGTCAGAAAGAATTCAGTGGTGTTGACCGTGCCGATCACCTTGCGGGGCTCGGCCCCCTGGATCAGCAAATTGCTGGTGACGATCGGCCCCCAGCCGCCGCCGCCGGCGGCATCGAGGAAGCCTCCGACAAACCCGAGCGGCTCGATGATCCTGGGCCGTTTCCGCTCGGGCGCCTGCTTGAGGCCGCGCCACAACAAATAGATTCCGATCAGCGACAGATAAGCGAGCACGAAGGGTTTGGCGACGGTGGCATCGATCCCGGTGAGCACGTAGGCGCCCAGCGCGCCGCCGATCATGCCCGGGATCGCCAGGCGCCCGAACAAGGACCAGTCGACGTTCTTGTGAAGAACGTGGCTGATCCCCGACACGGCGGTGGTGAACGTCTCGACCGTATGAACGCGCGCCGACGCGATCGCCGGGGGAACGCCCAGGCTGATCAGCAACGTGTTCGAGATCACGCCGAACGCCATGCCGAGCGCGCCGTCCACCATCTGCGCGACGAAGCCGATTGCAATGAACGGGAGGAGATCAATGATGCCGAAGCTGGTGAAGTCCATCCCGTCCCGTGCCCCCGAATGTCGCCGCACCGCTTAGCCGCTGAGCCTCGGCATTCACAAGATGTAATAATGGGCGGAATTCGGGCGCAATCGCGGTGGCCCGCGAGGCGCTGGACATCGCATGCGGCGAGCTCGACGGAGCATCCCGCTTGCGCTGCAGGTCCCGCGCCGCCATCTCGGGGCAATGGCAGAATCCCCACCGGCCGTATCCCCGTTGAAAGCCGCGATCGTCCCCGTCACGCCGCTCCAGCAGAATTGCACCTTGCTGTGGTGCACCGCCACGATGAACGGCGCCTTCGTCGATCCCGGCGGCGATCTCGACCGGCTCAAGGCCGCCGCGGTCAGCCACGGTGTCTCGATCGAGAAGATCCTGCTCACCCACGGCCATATCGATCATTGCGGCGCGGCGGGGATCCTCGCCCGCGAGCTGAAGGTGGAGATCGAAGGGCCGCACCAAGCCGACCGCTTCTGGATCGCGCGTCTTGCGGACGACGGCCGCAGTTACGGCATCCGCGGCGAGCCTTTCGAGCCCGATCGCTGGCTGGAGAATGGCGATACGGTGACCGTCGGCGAGCTCAGCCTGGACGTCTATCACTGCCCCGGTCACACGCCCGGCCATGTGATCTTTCACCATCCGCGCTCGCAGCTCGCGATCGTCGGCGACGTCCTGTTCCACGGCTCGATCGGCCGCACGGATTTCCCGCTCGGCAACCATCAGGATCTGATCGATGCGATCACGACCCGATTATGGCCGCTCGGCGACGAAACCGCCTTCGTTCCGGGTCACGGACCGATGAGCGATTTCGGCACCGAGCGTCGCACCAATCCATTTGTCGCCGACGCGGTGCTGGCCCGATCCAGGTGATCGGGCCGCATTGACGCGCGCAGCGATAGGGGCCGGATCATCCCCTATTATTCGGTTGCGGCCGCCGACAGTGCCGGATCCTGAGCCGCATAATTGAGCGACGAATGATGCCTTTGATCGGCATAGGTGACCGAAATCGCGTAGATCGCGAGGCCGAGCAATGGCAGGAAGGTCAGCGCCATGCCGCCCGCGCGCAGCGGATTGGGAGCGGGTCGATCCATCCCGAAGACGTGGACGAGCCGCGCGAGGATGAAGACGATCCCCGCGATCCACAGCCACAACGAAGGGCCACGTGCCAGCTCGACCAGGGCGAGCAGGATCAGGAACAAGGGCGTATATTCGATGAAGTTGCTTTGCGCCCGCATCCGTGCCGTCAGTGCCGGGTTGCCGCCGTCGCCGAACATGATCTTGTGGCGACCGCGCAGCACGGCGACTCGAATCGCTATCCACAAGTTGAGCAAGACCGCCGCTCCGGCAATTGTCAGCGTGATCGGTAGGATGGTCATACATTCTCTCCCCTCAAGCTTTTCCCCTCAAGCTTGGTACAGGTCGCACGCCTAGGCGACGCTTGCAACTGCGGGTGAATTCGCTATAGGCGGCAGCGCTCGGGGTGCATCGAACTCGTCTTTGGCCCCACTCGCGCGCGCAAGGCCGGAAGGGCCCGCGGCCTGACTGGTCGTTGACCATTTGGCCGCCGCTCGTGCATCATGAACTTTAAGCGATTGGAACAGGTGCCAGGATGGCTGTCCCCAAAAGAAAAACCTCGCCCTCGAAGCGGAACATGCGCCGCAGCCATGACGCGCTGACGCCGGTCAATTATCAGGAATGCTCAAATTGCGGCGAGCTCCACCTGCCGCACAATTTGTGCAAAGCTTGTGGGCATTATAACGGTCGCGAAATCCGCACCGTCGAGGCGTAAGGCAGCAGGCACAGGAGGCGGCACCGGTGGGCAATCCGCCACGGATCGCAATCGACGCGATGGGTGGCGATATTGGCCCGGCGGTGATTGTTGCGGGCGCAGCGCGTGCTTATCGGCGCCGTTCGGACATCTGCTTCACCTTGTTCGGCGACGAAGCGGCGATCAGGGCCGAGCTCGCCAAATATCCAGATCTGATTCCGGTCGTTGAGATCGTCCATTGCGACGACGTGATCGCAGGCAGCGAGAAGCCGAGCCAGGCGCTGCGCCG
>JAQGLH010000256.1 GCA_028293005.1 Alphaproteobacteria bacterium | reverse complement strand
GACCGGTTGCTCGCGCTGATCGAGACCGCGCAGGTCGAAGGGCTCGACCCCAACGATTATCGGCCCGAGGCGCTGGCCGAGGCTATCGCCGAGGCGCGCACCGGCTCGCCCGAGGCGCTGGCCAAGGCCGAGATGCTGCTTTCGCGGCGGTTCGCAGCCTATGTCCGCGATGTCCGCAAGCAGCGTGCAGTGCCGATGCATTATGTCGAGAAACCGCTCGCGCCGACCGTTCCGAAGGGGCGCGAGGTGCTCGACGCGGCGGCGGCGGCGCCATCGCTCCAGCAGCATCTCGACACTATCGGATGGATGCACCCGATCTACGGCAAGCTCCGCGACGCGCTCGCCGCGTCCGCAGCCGGGGCGCCGGCACGATCGAGCACGCCGATTCCGGCCGGGCCGACGCTCGGCCTCGGCGCGAACGGAGAGCGCGTGGTCTTGCTACGCGAGCGGCTCCGCCTCGATCCCGATGGCGCCTTCGACTCGTCGGTGGCAAGCGCGCTGCGCCGTTTTCAGGCAGCCAACGGCCTGCCGCAGGACGGTCGCCTCGGCCCGCGCACGCTGGCCGCGCTCAACGGCGCCTCCCTGCGCAGCTCCGCTTCGCCCGAGCAGCAGCTGCTGCTGCGGATCAACCTCGAACGCGCCCGCGCGCTGCCCGCCATTCCTCGCGGCCGCCACCTCCTCGTCGATGCGGCGGCGGCGCGGCTCTACCTCTACGAAAATGGCCAGGTGCGCGACTCGATGCGGGTCGTCGTCGGCAAGCCCAGCGAGCAGACGCCGATGATGGCGGGCGTCGTCCGCTTCGCGATGATCAATCCTTACTGGAACATCCCGCCCGATCTTGTTCGCAAGCGTGTCGCGGCCGGCGTGCTGACCCAAGGCGAAGGCTTCCTTCGCGAGAAGCATTACCAGATTCTGTCGGACTGGTCCGACCGCGCCCGGGTCGTCGATCCCGCTTTGGTCGATTGGAACGCGGTGGCGCAGGGCCGGCTGGATCTGCGCGTGCGGCAGCTTCCGAGCCCCGAAAATGCGATGGGCAAGATGAAGTTCATGTTCCCCAACGCGCTTGGCGTCTACCTCCACGACACGCCCGACAAGGATCTGCTGCGCAAGTCGGAGCGCCAGTTCAGCTCGGGCTGCGTGCGCCTCGAGGATGCGCCTCGCCTTGCCCGCTGGTTGTTCGGCAGGCCGCTGGTGGTCCCCTCGGGCGAACCCGAGACGAGGGTCGACCTGCCCGAGCCGGTGCCGGTCTACATCACCTATCTGACGGCCGCCCCCGAAGGCCGCGGCATCGCCTTCCGCTCGGACGTCTACAACCGCGACGGGCTGCGGATGGCGGGATCGCAGGACCGCTCGTTCGCGGGGCGCTGAGCCTGACGCATCATCGCGAACGGAGGCGATCGGAGCGGGCATCCGATACTCATCGCCGAAGCCCCCACGTGTAGAACAGGCTGACGGTATCGGGCACCGGCCGTCCGTGAGGATCGCGCGCCGGCAAATAACGAAAGCGCCGCTCGATTAGCGTGCAGGTGGTCGTATCGAGCTCGGCATGGCCGCTCGACCGAGTCACGGTGCAGCCGCTGGCCCGACCGTCGGTGCCGACTGCGAAACGCACGTAGACGACGCCCTCGGCACCCTCGCGTCGAGCATTGGGCGGATAATCGCGGTCGTGCAGGCTGCCTCTGAGGCGCTGAGCCCGGACGGCGCCGCCCTCGCCGCTGCCGGCGCCTTGGCCGGCCCCCTCCCCGCTCAGGCCCGCGCCAGGCTGCACGGCGGCGCCTTGTCCCGTCGTCGGCGCGGCGGCGACGGGAGACGGGATTGGGAGACCGACCACCGGTTGCGGCGCGGCAACCGGTGCCGGCGCCCGCCCCGGCGAGGACGGCGCCTCGGCCTTTTTGGGCCGCGCCTTTGGCGGCTCGTGTGCAGGCGGCGGCACTGCCTCGGCGACATCGAACACGGCCAGAGCAGGACTTGCGGCGGGCTCGGGGTAGAAGCGAAGGCCGACGAGCAAGGCGTAGAAGAGCGCGACCTGGAACAGCACCGCGCCAAGGATCCCGACGAGCCGTTCGCCCAGCCTTCCGCCTACCGCTCCCAGTTTGCGCTGGGGCCGGCTTTGCGGCACGGCATTGTCCGTCGGAGGGGCATTTCGCTTCATGCTGAGTGCCGAAACGGACGACACCGCGAAATGGTGCGATTCCGTCCCGCCCGGATCTTCCGCGGGAAATTTTGGGCGGGAAATTTTTTGATTTTGCGCGCGGGCAGAATATGGCGGCGCGCAAGGCATGGATGGGTGGCCGAGTGGTTTAAGGCAGCGGTCTTGAAAACCGCCGTGGGTGCAAGCTCACCGTGGGTTCGAATCCCACCCCATCCGCCAATACTGCGCGATGACGGGCTGCGATCAATGCGCAAGAGTATGAGAAGGTCCTCTACTACTAGTACAACAAGGGTTTGCTTGCGGCGCCAAATCGCCCTGGCAGCTTGCTTAAGCCGAGGGGTGCAAGGTGGAGGACGCCGCGCCCCATGCGGTCCGCCGCACAGTCGGGGTTTGTAGCTCGAGAGGCTGTGCTGGCATTGACCCCGACCAAGACTGGCGCCACCAAATATATCCATAATGAACTATTAGGTTCGTCTTCACCTCTGGATGCTAGCTACTTCTGATCGCGGGAGAACTGGCATAATGATCAAGTCGAT
>JAQGLH010000233.1 GCA_028293005.1 Alphaproteobacteria bacterium | reverse complement strand
TGGGGCTGGTCGACGAGGAGACGTTCGACCGCGTCGTGAAGCCCGAGGCGATGCTCGGAAGATAGGTCGTCCAATCGGAGCGCACGGGATTTCCACGGGCACCGCTGGAACTCTTGATCCGCTCTCCGGTTGGCACCGCACCAGCGGAGAGTGCAAATGACGCCCGATCCCAATCGCGCCGCAGACGACATGGCTCCGGGCGACGATGCCCCGCCCGGCACGCCGGGCACCGGCGAGAACATCTGCCCGCGGTGCAACGGCACCGGCAGGCTCGGCGAAAAGCCGTGCCCCGAATGCGAAGGCAGCGGGCGGGTCGTTCAGGGGATCGGCGGCGCCTGAACCGCGATGGCCGGAGAAAATTGCTTCCTTGATTCAAATCATTGGAATGGCATTGATTTTTTGTAAGTGCGAAGGCGATGTCGGAGCTCACACGACGCTGGGTTGACGCAATGCGCCTGGGTCGCTTCGACCTGGCCTGGAGGCTTGCCGAGCAAGCGCTGGCAAGCCGCGACCCGGGCACGCGCGACGATCCGTCGCTGCCTTATGATTTGCGCTGGCTGTGGGACGGGACCTGCTTCGACGCCAAGCACGTCCTCGTGCGCTGCTACCACGGGCTGGGCGACACCCTCCAATTCGCGCGTTACCTCCCCCGCCTCGCCGAGCGTGCCGCCTCGGTGACCGTCGAGGCGCAGGAGCGGCTTTGCGGCCTGCTCGCCGGCCTCCCGGGCATCGACCGCCTGACCGCGTTCGATCCCGCCTCACCTTTGCCCCGGGCCGAATGCGAAATGGAGATCGGCGAGATCGCCTTCGCGCTTCGCGAGCCCCCATCTCAAGTCGAGCCGCCTTATCTGCACGCTGCACCGGCGGCGCTCCCGGCCGGCACGATCGGGATCTGCTATTCGTCGGGGGATTGGGATCCCGAACGGAGCGTACCGGCCGCGCTGTTCCGCTCGCTCTGCGGCGCCGGGCCATGCATCACCTTGGTCCCCGAGCGCACCGCCCTCCCCGTGCTGAATCCCGAGGGCTGCCCCTACGACATGGCCGCGACCGCATCCATGGTCGCCGCCGCCGACCTGATCATTACGGTCGACACGATGATCGCACATCTCGCCGGAGCAATGGGCCGGCCGACGTGGCTGCTGCTCAAGGCCGATGCGGACTGGCGCTGGCCGGCAGCGGGGAAAGCCAGCCCCTGGTACCCGTCGATGCGCCTGTTCGCGCAGCCGCGGCCCGGCGATTGGTGCGCCGTCCTCGCCCAGGTCGAGCGCGCGCTCGCGCATCGCGAGATGCCCGCGTCGGAAAGGCGCGCTTGCGGATGACCGGCACTGCCACGCCATCGATCCCCGTTTCCTGGGGAGAGCTGCTCGACAAGATCACGATCCTCGAGATCAAGCTTGCGCGCATTCGCGATGACGGTGCGCATGCCCATGTCGCGATGGAATATGCGCTTCTGCTCGGCATCGCCGCCGATGCGATGGGCCGGCGCGACATCGCGTCGCTCGTGCAGCAGTTGAGGGCGGTCAATCAGGAGTTGTGGGACATCGAGGATGCGATACGCGAGCAGGAAGGCGCGGCGCTGTTCGGCGACGAGTTCGTCCGCCTCGCCCGCTCGGTCTACAAGAAGAACGACCGCCGCGCCGCCATCAAGCGCGCGATCAACCTCTGCCTCCATTCCGAATTGGTCGAGGAGAAATCCTATGGCGGGCAGCAGGCGATCATCCAGCGGCTCGCGATAATTTGATCGCATTCGGAGGCGCGCTCAGCGAGCATTCCCCGTGACAAGATCGGCGAGCGCCGCCGCATCCTCGGGCAGCGCGTCGCCGCGCCACGCGATATGGAGATCGGGACGAAGCAGATAATGGCCGCGATCGTACAGCTCTCTCATATGCGGCTCGTCGAGCGAGACGACCCGCAGCTCCGCGCCGCGCGCCTCGAATTCCGCCTGCAGGGCGGATGCGTCTGTTCCAGCGGTGAAATTGAGCAAGGTGAAGCCCTCGCCCATCACATCCTGGAGCGGCGTGCCGCTGCGCAGCCACATATGCGGAGCACGCGCGCCCGGACGGCTATGGGGGACATAGACATTGCGGTCCCACGCGGCTTCGTTGCCGTCCTCCTGTGCGATGATCGCGGAACCCGCGTACGAATAGCCGTATTCGGCGCCGCGCATCCCGTGGGTGCGCCCATGATTGACGAGGAATGATTTGCCGATCTCATGACGCAGGTCCGCCGCTTCGGGCGTGTCCTCGTTCGCTTCCGGTCGGATGAGCGAGAGCCAGATCGGCACGCCGGCAGCCGCCCATCCGGCAGCGGCGACATTGAATGCGCCGACCGGCCGCCGCTCTTGCTCGTACGAATCGAGCAGTCGCTCGCCGCCCCAGCCCTTGATGCGGCCCGCCAGCTTCCACGACAGGTCGAAGGCATCGCCGAGGCCGGTGTTCATGCCGAGACCGCCGTTCGGAATGACGAGATGCGCCGCGTCGCCGGCTAGGAACACGCGGCGATCGCGGTAATGCTCGGCAAGCAGCAGATTGTGCCGCCAGCTTGCGACATGAAGGACATGGATATCGCACGCAAAACCGACCAGCGCGGCGATGACCGGCTTGAAATCCGTTCCCTCGGGAAGATCGGTATGAAGCGTGAATTCCTTGCGATCGCCTTGGACGACGATCAGCCCGCCATGTTGATCGAGAAAGGAATAGTGCCGCCCCTTTCCATACGGAATCTTCTCGAAGAGGTCCGGAGAGTAGAAGGCGACTTGGCGCAGCTCGCGGATGTTGCCCTGGCCGTCCAGCGCGATGCCGAGCTGCTTGCGCACAGTGCTCGCGCCACCGTCGCATCCGGCAAGATAGGCGGCTTCGTAACTCTCCTCGTGGCCCGCGGAGTCGCGCGTGTGGACGATCACGCGATCCTCATCCTGATCGAGGCTCACGAGCGGACAATCGTAGCGCACCGTGACGTTGGGCGTAGTCTCGGCAATTTCCTTCAGAAGCGGCTCGATCTTGTTTTGCGCGACGATCTGATAGGGCTCGAGCGGCAGCGAGCCGTCATGGCAGAGCGCGGTTCGGCGGCGCCATTCGCCGACCGAGGGAAATTGCATCACTGCAACGGGCGGCTCGCTCAACCGCTTCATCAGGAACACGTCGAGCGGGACGTCTGCCGGATAGCCCAATGCGCGCACCCGATCGGCAATGCCGATACGCCGGAACATCTCCATCGACCGGCCATTCGTCCGATCCATCTTCGGCCAATGCGACGGCGTCTTGTTGCGTTCGATCAGCAGGCAGCGGACCCCGCGACGGCCGAGATCGATCGCCAGGCAAAGGCCCACCGGGCCTGCCCCTGCGACAATCACATCGAACGGACCTGACGCTTCACTCATCCTGGCTCCCCTGAGATATTATCGTGCTCAGCCTATCGGCTTTCAAATCCGCTTCAACACTTTCCAATGATCTCGGCGCCAGGCGCAAAGCGGCTCCTGCATGGCACCTCACGCTCAAGGTTGGCGGGTTCGGCTCACCTGGTCCAAGAGGAGGCGTTCGACGGCTAAGGCCCGAGGCGGTGCTCGGCCGGTAAATTTCGTGCGCGGCTCTCCGTCCGCTTTATGCTTGTCCCGTAAGCCGCGCCCGCGCGTCGATGCTGAGCGCCCCCGGACCGGCGAAGACGAGGTACAGGAAGATGAAGCAGAACAGGATCGCAGCCTCGCCCATGTTGAGCACCGGATAGAAATTGTTCGGCGCATGAAACAGCCAATAGGCCACCGCCATCTCGCCCGCGGCGACAAAGGCCGCAGGCCGGGTGAGCCAGCCGAACAGAATGAGGATCCCGGTCACCAGCTCGATGACGGCGGCAATGCCGAGCAGGCCAAGCAAAGGCTGCGGACCAGGCTGCGCCCCGGGCGGAAAACCGAGCAGCTTGACCAGCGCGTGCGAGAGGAAAAGCAAAGCGGTGATGATGCGCAGAGCGGCGAGCGCCCATGGCGAATAAACCGACAGACGAGCTGCTGAAATCATCGCGGCATCTCCCGAACTTCATTGCTGCCCGGATCATAGCAGATCCGGTTGTTCGGCACGAGCGCCATCCTCGACCGCCGGCGTCGCGCAGATTTTTGATTCGCTATTTGCTTTTCAGGGGCGGAGGAGAAGTAGTGAAGGTCGAGCGGCCTGCCGGAAAGCTCGACCATGGGCAAGACAATGGTCGATCGGCGCCACAAGCACAGCTGACACCTCATCGT
>JAQGLH010000196.1 GCA_028293005.1 Alphaproteobacteria bacterium | reverse complement strand
AAAGCCCGGCGGTTCTGTCGTACCGCCGGGCTTTTCGGTGCCTTCGCGCGAGGCGCCGAGGCGCCTCTTCGATAGCGGCTCTTACTTGCTGCCGCCGACCGGGCCGCCCATCGCGACCTGCGACGATACGGCCGAGACACGGCGCTGGAGGGCGAGCAGATAATCGTTGGTCTGCATGAACGGGGCCGGGTTGACCGCCTTGCCGTCGATGCGGACCTCGTA
Source organism: Alphaproteobacteria bacterium (assembly GCA_028293005.1). The sequence continues at coordinate 9,705 of JAQGLH010000196.1, read as the reverse complement.
ATGGAGATGGCTCCCCGTCGAGCGGCCGGTCGATCCCATCAGCGCAATGAGGTCGCCGCGCTTGACGCGCTGCCCGGGACTGACGAGCGACTTGGAGAGGTGGCCGTAGCGGGTCTGGAAGCCGCGGCCGTGGTTGATCTCGACCAGATTGCCGTAGCCGTTGACCCATTCGGAGCGCTGGACGTAACCGTCGGCCGTGGCGCGGATTTGCGTGCCAACCGGCCCCGCGAGATCGATGCCGGTGTGCATCGCGGCGCGGCCTCTGAACGGATCCGAGCGCACGCCGAAACCGCTGGTGAAGTTGGTTCCGTTGACGGGCATCGCCGACGGAATGGCGATCGTGCCCTGCTCGAGCCGGTCGAGCTTCTTCCAGCTCATGAACAATTGCTTGAATTTGGGATCGCCGGCCTTGAGCGGCTCGACCGCCTCGAACGGACCACCCTGCCCCTGAAAGGTCTGGCCCTGGAATGTCTGGCCCTGGAAACGGTTCGGATCGATGCCGAGCTTCGTCACTTCGTGCGCCGTATAGCCGTAGCGCTCCTGCGCGACCTTCTGGAGCGCGAGCACATCGGCTTGCATCGCCAGGACCTGCTGCTCCATCCGCGAGACCTCTCCGGCCGCGGGGCCGCCGGCGAGCTGAACCGCCGCAAACACCGACCAAAGCAGGAGGAGAAGCGCGGCCACGGCAGCCGCAGCCTGGACAGGAGCGCTCATCCTCACGCGATGCAGCGTTTTGCCGTCATGAAAAAACACATCGCGCGGCCGGAAAAATTTGAGCCCCCGGAACACTGCAAGCGTCTGTGCGTCACTCGAATTCGTCATTCAATTCCCCGGTCGACCCGACTGGCCGGCACGGTCACAAAACGCGACCATGGATTCAAACAAGGGCACGAGGCCCGCTCTCGGCGTCAGGAAGTTGCCCACCCGCTGACGTGTTAGGATGAGAATGTTGAACATCGTCTTGCGCCGCAACCCCCACGTAGTAATCGCGGGACAAACCGGCTTCGTCGCGGGCCGAGTCGTTGAATGGGGCCTTCAAGGCCCCTGAAAAGTTATTTCTTATTAACCGTCTCCAGTGCGGAACCGGTTCTAATCCACGTTCCTGAGCGGCAATTTTGAACCACCGCGTCCCGATTCCCACGTGCCGGATTTCGTCGCGGTAGATGCGCCACAGCACGGCAGCCGAACGGGCGTCGCCGGCGCGTTCGAAGCGCTCGGCGGTCGCCGGCGTCACGTCCAGCCCGCGCGCCTCGAGCACCATCGGAACCACCGCAAGCCGTGCGAGCACGTCTTCGGCCGTCTGCGCCGCGGCCTCCCACAGGCCATCGTGCGCGGGAAGCGCGCCATAGCCTGACCCGAGCGCGCGCAGGCGCCGATCGAGCAACGCGAAGTGCATCGCCTCGTCGGCGCCAACGCTCACCCAATCATCGACGAACGCGGGAGGGAAAAGCGCGCCGAACCGGCCGATCAGATCGAACGCGAGATTGATCGCGCCATATTCGATGTGCGCGAGCGAATGCAGCATCGCGATTCGTCCACGCTCGGAACCTCCCTTCCCCCGCCTCGGCATCCGCGACGGGGGTAGAAGCTCGGGCCGGTCGGGCCGGGCCGGGCGCTCGGGCATCGGTGTATCGAAGCGATGCACCAGCCTGGCCTGCCGCCAAAGCCGCGCGGCGGTGCGCGCGGCACGGACCTTGTCGCTCGGCTCGGCGGCGGGGAGCACAAAGCGTGCAGCATCGCTTATGGTGCCGTTCAGGCCAGCCACGACCTTATTTCGCCGCCGCTCGCGCGGATCCGCATCGCCTGGACGAGGCGCACGAGATGGAACAGGCACGACAGCAGGGTCCAGCCGGCGACAGCGATCAGGCCCGCGTCCGGACGCCCCAGCAACAGGCTGACGAACAGGATCACCATGTTAGGATTGCGCCGCGCGGTGACCAGCCGGAAGTCGGAATCGACCTTGTGCCAGACGTGGATGTGCATGCCGTAAAGGCGCAGGAACGCGCCCTCGACCAGCCTCTGCGCGACATAGCCCAGGATGACGACCGCCATCGCGGCGGCAAACGTCCGCGGATCGAGCGGCCGGCCGTAGGCAACGAGGCCGATCCCCCAGGCGTACCACCAGAAAGGGGGATGGATCAGATCGATGCCATGATCGAAGATATTGCCCCATTTCGATGAGGTGATCGTGCAGCGCGCAAGCTTGCCGTCGACGGTGTCGAGCACCATGAAGCCGAGTGCCGTCGCCATGCCGATCCAATAATCGCCGTGCCAGAAGAGGATGGTCGTGACGACACACAGCAAGGCGCCGAGCGCAGTGACCGCATTGGGGCTGATGCCGAGACGCGCGGCGAGGCGGGTGAGGACCAACGCCCATTCTGGCCAGAGATATTTGGTCAGCAGGTCGGTGACGCCCTTGTAGGCCCCGAAATAGCTGGCGCGCTCGGCGGCACGAACCGACGAGCGATCGAGGACCATCAGGAAAGGCTGCTCGCGCTTGCGCAGCTCGGCGTTGAGGCGCGCTCCACCCTCCTCATGGCGGCGCAGCGCGAGCGTGGTCGCGGCGTCGGGGGCTGCGCCTGCCGCCATTGCCGCCGCAGCTTGGCGGCGTTCCTCCGCATTCCGGCCATGCGCGAGGGCGATCCTGCCGCCATGCGTCAGCGCCTCGCCGGAGTGCGCGGCGATGTGGCGCAGCCAGGCGGGATCGAAGACGAACGATCGGTCGACCAGCAGCGCCGGACCGTCGCCGACCGCCTCCTCGCCGATCACGAGCTTCTGCGCGGCGGCGATCCGGCGGATGCGCTCGTCGACGCTGATACCCCAGAGGCGCGTGGGGTTTTCCCCGACAAGCACGACTTCCAGCGGGCGAGAGATCAACCTGTTCCTCGACTTTCCCGGGGCGGACGTTCGCCGCCTCCGCGCGGCTTTATCGCCGCGGACCATGGCAGGATAGAGGCATGGGTGACGAAAGCCGACCCCTCTTTGGCTCTGGCGCCGCTTCAGCCTGCGGTCTTCCTTGCGATCCAGCGCGGCGCGAGGATGATGATCGCGAGGCCGCTCATGATCAGCGCCGCAGCCAGCGCCTTCCACGCGGGGAAGTCTTCGCCGAGCAGCACGATCGAGGCGCCCATGCCGAACACCGGCACGAGCAGCGCCATCGGCGTCACCGTGACCGCCGAATAGCGCTGCAGCAGCCACCCCCAGACGGCATAGCCGAACAGGCTGTTGCCGACTGCCTGCCACAGCACCGCCGCCCACGCGCCCGCGCTGGCATGGCTGAGGCCGGCAGCAATCTCGTGCCGGCCTTCGAAGACGAGCGACAGCAGCAGCAGGGGTGGCACCGCGAACACACTCGACCAGACGACGAAGGCCAGCATATTGGTGGGATCGGCTTCCTTGGCGGCGAGGTTGCCGCCGGTCCAGGCGAGCGCCGCCGCAAGCGTCAGCGCAACGCCGAGCGGAGTGGTCGTGCCGCCCGCATTTGCGATGATCACTCCGATCCCCGCCACACCCAGCAACAGCGCGATCCACTGATATGCGCGCAGTCGCTCGCCCGAGCGCCAGCCGAACAGCGCGATCGTGAAAAAGACCTGCATCTGGACGATCACCGACGCGAGGCCGGGCGTGATGTCATGCTCCATCGCGATGAATAAAACCCCGAACTGTCCGACGCCGATCAGCAGCCCGTAAGTCGCGAGGTAGATCCAGCGGACGCGCGGGCGCGGCAGGAAAAGCGCCACCGGAAGGAACGCCAGCGCGAAGCGCAGCGCCGCCAGCAACAGCGCCGGCAATTCGTCGAGCGCCAGTCGAATCACGACGAAATTGGTGCCCCAGACAGCGACGACCGCGAGCGCCAGCAGGAAGTCACGCAGGGAAAGCCGGTGGGAAGTCATGATCGCGCCGAACAGCCGCTCCGCCCCCGCCCTAAGCGGTGCGGCAGCGAAAGAAAAACGGAAAAATCGTGCCGGCTTCCGTGCCGCTCGCAGGGGTCTCGGCCGATGAACAGATCGTTGTTCTGGGTTAATGAAACCGATGCCACGATGGGCGCGTTGTTCATTCACAGGTTCATTGAGGAGTATCATCATGCGTAAATTGTCTCTTGCTGTCGCCGCGGCGACGATGGCGATTCCAACCGTGCCGACGTTCGTGATGTCGGCCCCGGCCTACGCCTATCAGAGCGATGGATATTACCAGGGCAGGACGTGGCACGATTCGCGCGGCCGGCTTCGCTGCAAAAAGAAAAACGGCACCACCGGCTTGATTGTCGGTGCCGCTGGCGGCGCCCTGGTCGGGCGCGCGATCGACAGCCACGGTTCGCGGACCACCGGCACCGTGCTGGGCGCGGCAGCGGGAGCATTGCTCGGCCGCCATGTCGAGCGCAACAGCGGCAACAGCCGCTATCGCTGCCGCTAACGCCTGAAAATTGAATGAATTGCGGCGGGGCGCTGAACCAGGCGCCCCGCCGTCCGTTTGCGGTTCCGAAAACAGGAGCGCATCTCCCCTGCCCCGACGCGGGCGAAGGGTCGGTGCCGAGGAACGGAGCACCGCGATGCGCATTCACCATCTCAACTGTGGCACCGACTGCCCGCTCGGCGGCGCCTTGTTCGACGGCCGCAGCAAGGGCCTGACCGGCCGCCTGGTTTGCCATTGCCTGCTGATCGAGACCGACCTCCACGGCCTTGTGCTGATCGATACCGGCTACGGCCTGAAGGACGTCGATCACCCCCACCGTCCGCCGCATCCGCGCATCACGCGGACGATGCGGACGATGCTCAACATCAAGCTACGCGAGTCCGAAACGGCGATCCGACAGATCGAGGCGCTCGGCCATAGCCCGGCGGATGTCCGCCATATCGTCCTGACCCATCTCGATTTCGACCATGCCGGCGGGCTTGAGGATTTTCCCAATGCCACCGTCCACCTGATGGCGAAGGAATATGATGCCGCCACCGGGCCTCGCCGCGGCTTCGTGCCGCGCAACCGCTACCGCCCCGCCCAGTTCGACGAGGTGCGCGACTGGCGGCGATACGGCGCGCGCGGCGAATCCTGGTTCGGCTTCGGCGCGGTGCGCGACCTCGAAGGGCTGCCGCCGGAAATATTGATGGTGCCTCTGCCGGGCCACACCTGGGGCCACGCGGGGATCGCGATCGAGGGTCCTGGGGGCTGGCTGCTTCACGCCGGCGACGCTTATTTCTACCGCGGCGAGATGCGCAGCGCGAAGCGGCGTTGCACGCCGGGGCTGCGCGCCTACCAGACGATGATGGAGGTCGACCGCGACCTGCGCCTGGCGAACCAGCACCGGTTGCGCCAGCTGTCGGTCGATGCCTCAGCGGATGTGCGGATGATCTGCGCGCACGACCCGGTCGAGTTCGAGCATTGCGCGGCCGGGACCCCGCTCTAGCCGTCGGCCAACACTCTGCGGGTCAAGTGCTTTCGAATCAGGTGGAATCACCTGACGCCTCCGAAAGCACGGCCGACAAAGGAAACTAGACGCGCAACCGGTTCAACCGAACCGCGAACTAGGTGGCGCTGCCCGGACCCTCGGACTTCGCCGCGCTTTTCCGGCCACCCTTGGCGCCGCCGCGCGGCTTCGCGCTACCGGTCTTCGCGGAAGATCGCTTGGCGGCCGCGCCGTTCGCGCCGCCACCCGCGGTCGGGGCCGGGGCGGCTTTGGCCGCAGGTCTGGCGGAAGATTTGGCCGCGGATTTGGCGGGGCTCTTTGTGGCTGCCGCCTTTCCGGAGCCGGCCGTCTTCGCCTTCCCGCGCCCGCCCGTCGCGGCTGTCTTGGCTGTCTTGGATGTCTTGGCTGTCTTGCCTGTCTTAGCGGCTTTGGTTTTTCCGCCGGCCGCGGCCTTGCCCCCACCGGTCGAGCTTTTCCGGGAGGCTGCCGGCTTGTCTTCGCTTGCAAGCAGCCGGCGCACCGCTTCGGTCGCGGCGGTCACGATCGCGGCGCCGATCTTGCTGGCATTGTCGGCCGCGGCTCCCGCGCCGTCGAGCGCATCCTGGCCGGCTTTCCTCGCGCTTTGCCGAACCTTCTGGTTGGTGGTGAGCGCTGCCGCCGCCGTGACCAGCCCGGCCGCGAGCATGCTCCGCGCCATGGGATTGTTGACAAGCTCGGTCAGTTTGTCCGTTGCCGCAGCCATCGACATCTTAGAACCGCGCTTGCCACTCGGCCGATCATCCGATTTTGCCATTGCAGTCTCCTACGCCTTCATAACTGATCCGTAACAGACGTGCGGCAAGCCGAACAGTTCCGTTTTGCGTTTCAACCAGACGCAAGCGGCTTGGCTCGTCAAGCGGCTGGGCTCATTCAGCGTTCGGCGGTTTCAGATCGGCCGCTTCAGGATTCGGCGTCGCGCTCGGTCTCGTCGCTGGTGAGGCCGCCGCGCTCGTGCTGATGCATCTGCGATTCGAGCCCGCCGCCTTCGCCCTGCGGCTCGGTCCAGCCGCGGCTGCTCAGCGCTTGATCGTCGCGGCCGCCTCCTTGCGCCTCGTCAAACGCTTCGCCGCGGTCGAGCAGCGGATCACGGCGCTCGTCATCGATGCCCTGTTCCTGCCGACCCTGCATCCGGTCCTGTATCTTGCCGTAGCCGCCGGTGCCGCTGCTGCCGCCACCGGCTTGCTGGTCGCTGGCTTCGGGCCCGCCGCCGACCTGGCGGCCACCCTTCTGCTGATATTGATTGGCCATCTTCTGCTCCTGGCTTCTGCTCCTGGCCTCAGGGGGCGATCACCGCCCGAGATCATCGTAGCGATAGGGCTCCCCGTCCGGATTGACCGCATTCGGCGCGGGCTGGACGAGTTCCTTGCCATCCTCGCCCTCGCCTTTCTCACGCTCGATCGTCTCCGGAATTTCGCCGTGGCGGGCCTCGTCGCTTTCCGGCAGCGGATGGCGTGGGTGCTCCTTGTCCATGTCTAGCGCCCCTCGTCGGCATCGATCGGGCGGTCCACCGCCTCGTCGATCGGCCGCGGACCGCCCACGGGATCGGCGCCTCCGCCCGCGACCGGATCCTGATCGTAATCCTCGCTCGGATTTCCACCGCCGCCCGCGCCCGAGCCGGAACCATGGACCTCGCCGCTGTGCGGATCGAACGATCCCCGTTTGCCGCGCTCGTCATCGCTTACGGCTCGCCTCTGCTGGTCGGTCATGCGCAACTCCTTGTTTGGGAAGAGAACGCCCTGTCCGCCGCCGCCGTTCCGCCCCCGGCCGCGTTGGCCCACCGCATCGCCCCACCGCACTGGCCAAACATCGCAGCGATCCGGCGCAAGTTCAGCACCTTTCTCCGATGACGTGCGTTGTCGCCGCACCCATCCAGAGGAGTGATTATGTTGGAAAAGAGCCATGACATCGCGGTCGTAAACAGCCTGATCGAGACGACGCTCGACAGCATCGACGGCTATCGCCGAGCAGCGGAAGAAGCGACCAACGGGCGCTTTTCATCCGAGTTCGTCGCCCGCGCGGAAGAACGTCGGCGCGTCGTCGACGAACTCCAGCAGGAAGTGCGGCGGCTCGGCGGAACGCCGGAGGACGACGGCAGCGTGCTTGCGGCGGCACACCGAGCTTTCCTCACGATCCGCGACCGCGTCACCGGCTCGGACGACAAATCCGTGCTGGCAGAGGTCGATCGCGGTGAATCCTATCTCGACGAAAAATGGCAGGCGGCGCTTCGCGACGACCAACTCTCCCCCGAGGTACGCAGCGTGATCACCCGCAATTACGATTCGGTCCGCTCGGGCCGCGAACGTGGGGAGGCGGTACATCGCAGCCTCGAGGCAGCGGGCTGAGCCGCCGCATTTGACGAGCGCGGCGCGGGCACGAAAGTGTCCGCGCCTAGCGCCGCGTCCAGCGCTGGGACTGGCAGAAGAAGGCGATGCAGCCGCTCACCTTGAGCGACTGATCCGGATTGAGCCTCAACAGCGAACGATAGCTCTTGCCGCTTTCCGGATCGTAGATTCGCCCGCCGGCCCAACGGTCGCCCCCGGGAGCAAAGCCGCTCAGGATCTGCAGGCCGATCAGCTTGCGTGCGCGCAGGCGCGGATCGGGGTTGTGGACATCGGATTGCGGATGTCCGGGCTTGATGATCAGCGCTTTGGCGATCGTGCCGCACAGCGATTTGCCGCAAGGCGCGATCGTGACGATCGCGCTGCGGTCCTGCGTCACCCAATCGCCTTTTACGTCAGGCGCGCTAAGCGCGGGCGTCGCGATGACCGCCGCCGCAGCCATGATGACCGACTGGATCATACCCCTTTCTAAGCCCCGCGCCGAACCTTGGCCATGCGCTTTGGCGGTTGGCGGCGCACCGCCTGCCGCTTATGTCGGGCCGATATGCCGGATTCCAGTGTCAGCTCGATCGCACACATCATCCAGCTCGCGGTGGCGCCGGTGTTCCTCCTCGCGTGCATCGGCAGCTTGCTCAACTTCTTCGCGTAGCGGCTCGCGCTGGTCGTCGATCGCGCGCGTCAAATCGAGCGCCATCTTCCCGAGGCGGAAGAAGATGAGCGCCTGATCGAGCTCAAGGAGCTCGAGATCCTCGATCGGCGCATGGCGATCTGCCATTGGGCGATCGGACTGTGCATTACCGCCGCTCTGCTGATCTGCCTCGTCGTGATGATCTTGTTCGTCGCCGACATCATCGCGATCAAATTCGCGGTGCCGATCTCATTGCTGTTCATCGCTGCGATGATCAGCCTGACCTGCGGCCTTTTATTGTTTCTGCTCGAAATCACGATCGCGACGCGCTTCGTACGGGTGAACGAGAAATATCTCGTGCAGGGCCGACGCAGCAACAAGCGCTAGCCGGGAGAGCGCGACCCCTTCGGGTCGAACAAGCTGAAGGGCCGTCGAACCTGGTTCGACGACCCCCCAAACATGGTCAGCGGCCGGAAGCTCCAGCCCGGAAGACACCAGAAAGGCTTAGCCCTTCATCTCCCGAACGAACTGAACCGACCCCTCTGCTGAACCATGAGACATCGGATCACCTCCTTTCGCATTGTTGAAGACAAGCCGATAATGAGTCTACAAATCGTCCCGATCAAGTCTTGTAATCAAAAAACTTTTGGGTAATCCTTGTTGGCTCGCGCCGCGTCGGCCGAACCCGCTCGCAGCCGCCGATCTCACCCCCTGCGATCCTCCTCACCCCCTGCAATCCTCACCCCCTGCAATCCTCGATGACTCGCGCCGGCTCGGCCCACGCAGGGATCACCAGCCTTGCCGTTCCCGGAACCTCCACCGTGAAGCGGCCGCGGCTGAACGCCATGCTGTCGAGGAAGCGGTCGGCTGCGTTGACCGTCGCGATGACGGCCGCCGCCGGTTCGCTCCGCACCGCGAGCGGGAAATTGCGCGCGCCCGACGAGGTGCGAACCGTCATCGTGTTGCCGCTGGTGATCCCCTCGCGCGCGAGGCTGATCTCGCCGCGGGTGCGGTCGCAGCGGAGCGCGAACGTCGCCTGCGCGCCGGCTCCGAACAGGGCCTCCGAACCCGCAGCGTCGCCCCGATACGACCATGTTCCGGGGGTCAGCGGGAGATCTCGCCAGTCGATCGGCGGCGGTGAAGGCGGAGGCGGCGGCGGCAATCGAGCCGGGGCCGACGGAGCCGGTGGGGGAGGCGATGAGGGTTCGGGAACGCAGCCGGCCAGCAACGCCACCAGCAGTCCCTGGGTGGCGAGCGTCAGATATTGGCCCGCTGATCTCATTCGCCCGCTCCACGCA
>JAQGLH010000185.1 GCA_028293005.1 Alphaproteobacteria bacterium | reverse complement strand
GGAACGGATGGCCGATCGCCGCCATGTGGACGCGCAGCTGGTGGGTGCGGCCGGTCTGGGGCTGGAGCTCGACCCAGGCGGCGCGATTGCCGGCCTGTTCGATGACCCGGTAGCGGGTCCGGGCCGGCATCCCTTCCTCCTCGTCGACATGCATCTTCTCGCCGCCGGTGCCCGGCTGCTTGGCGATCGGCAGCTCGATCATTCCGTCGGCGATCGCCGGCACGCCGATCACCAGTGCCCAATAGACCTTGCGCGCGGTGCGCCCGGCGAAGGCCCTGGCGAAAAAGGCCGCGGCGCGCGGCGTGCGCGCGAGCAGCAACGCGCCCGACGTGTCCTTGTCGAGCCGGTGGACGAGCTTGGGGCGCGGCTCGCCGGCCCGGCGAGCCCGTCGAGCAGGCCGTCGAGATGGACGTTGGTCTTGGTTCCGCCCTGCGTCGCCAGACCGGGCGGCTTGTTGACCACGATCGCCGCAGCGTCGCTTTGGATCACCATGTCGTTGACGTAAGCGACCTGATCCTGGCTGAGCGCCGGCCGCTCGGATTTCGGCTTCGGGTTGGCGGGCGCTTCGGCAGGCGGCACACGGATGATCTGGCCGGCCTCGACCCGGTCGCCGGGAACGGCGCGCTTACCATCGACGCGGAGCTGGCCGGTCCGCGCCCAGCGCGAGACGAGGTTGAAGCTCGCGTCGGCCAGGTTGCGCTTAAACCAGCGGTCGAGGCGGATGCCGTCATCCTCGGCCGAGACGGTGAACTGGCGGACCTCGCCCGCCGCGGCGCTCTCGCTCATGCCGCCGCCCTCGCCAGCCACAGGCCTGCCGCCACCAGGACCAGCGCCCCGGCGACCGAAGCGAGCACATAGGCCGAGGCGGCCGCGAACGCGCCACGCTCGATCATCGCGAACGTCTCGAGCGAGAAAGCGGAAAAGGTGGTGAAGCCGCCGAGCACGCCGACGCCGAGCAGCAGGCGCATCGGCTCGTCCTGGCCAACCGGCGCGCCGTTGCGCGCGAACAGGCCGGCAAGCGCGCCGATCAGCAGCCCGCCGAGCAGGTTGACGATCAACGTCCCCCACGGGAACGCTCCGCCCCATTGATGCAGCGCGAAACGGCCGACCTGATAGCGGGCACCGGCGCCGAGCGCGCCGCCGATCATGACGAGGAGGAGATTGGGCATTGGCGGCGATGTAGCGTCGGGAAGCCGGCTTCGCCAGTGGCGTGGTGAGGTTCGCGGTTGGCCCCCGGGCACTTGCTCCCTCCCGGTTTCCCGGGAGAGGAAAATTACCGTCCTGTATTCGTGAACAGCGCGACGTCCGAGCCGGCACCGCGCGGGGTGACGATCAGGTAGAAGGCGCCGTCTTCGGGTTCGTTGGTCCCGCCGAGGATCTGGTCGCCGCCGCGGGCCTGCCGCTCCGACGAATAGCCGGCGCCGGCGAGACGCCGGTCGTACCAGTCGAGCACCATCGCCGGAGGCTGCGGCGTCGTGAAGGTGACCACCCGCATGTTGCAGCCGTTGCCGTTGTTCGCCGCCGCGTCGGTCACGCGGCCACCCGGGAACACCGGGAACGCGGCAGGCAGCCGGTTCGCCCAGGCCATCGCATAATCGAACTGCGCCCCGCAGCCGCTTCCGGGAACCGGGGTGCCGTCGCGCATCACCGGGGCTGTGCGATTGTCGAGCGGATATTGGCCCTGCACCGGCGTCTGCGCGCGGCGCACCGCGTTGCGGTTCGACTGCTGGCTGAGCGTCGGATCGACCAATATCTGGTCCTGCAGCGCGCTGGTCAGCGCCGGATCGCTCTCGTTGCCGACGAGCTGGTTGTCCAGACTGGCGAGTTCCTCGTCGTCGTGGCGGCTGCACGCGGCCAGCGACAATGTCGCGGCAAGCATGGTGCCCAGGACTGCAGACGACAGGAATTTGCTGATGCGGCTCGACATAGAAGCTCCCTCGCCCGCTTTATGCCCGACTTTTGAAGCTCATGCGTGAGCGTAAGTGGTTAACGGGGGCGCTGCCGCCCGACTGTCCCAATTTCGGACTGCCAGAAGGCGAAAGCTTCCGCCTGGACCGAGGCGACGAAGCGCGCTGCTTCAGGGCCTTCCCACGGCCCGTGATAGCCGCGGCCGCGGGGGCCGCCGCCCACCCACCAGCCCTGGCCGGGGATGCCGTCGCTCTGCCGCACGACCAGCACGGCAAGCTCGGGCTCGCCGCGGGCGCGCGCCTCCTCGTCGACATGGGTGAGGATCGCGCACAGCTGCCGCATCTTCGGCCGCGAAAAGGCAAAGCCGAGCTGCTCGAGCAGCGCGCCGTAGGTCAGCGCCGCGCCTGCGCGCGCGGCGGCGACGAGATGCGCGCGCACCTCCGCGGGTTCGGCCAGCGCCATGGGTTCCGGTTAGACGATTCGGCCCAAAGGCAAAATAGGGCACCCGCAAATCGGCCCGGCGAGTCGACCAGCGCCGATCATGCCGATCATTCGGTGACGGGGATCAATTCGAATACGTCGAGCTTCGAGTTGGTCTGCGGCCAGGGGATCACCAGCCGGTAGCGGAATGGCGCGACCCGCTCGATTACCCCGCCCATGTCGCGATCGTGCTGCTCGCCATAAGCCATCGGCGCCTGCTCGGTGCCGAGCGCAAGCGTGCCGAGGAAGATCAACCTCTTCTCGTCGCTGTCGGGGTAGAGCCAGCCGGCCGGCCGCTGCGATCCGGTCTGCTTGACGATCGTCAGCAGCGGGCCGTCGGCCTCGACATAGCAGAAGAACGGCTGGAACGCCGTGAACGCGCTGGCGCCCCTCCCCTTGCTGCTGCCGTGCGTGCCGAGCCTGACCAGCCGGCAGCGATAGGGGCCCGGCGACGGCGCCGGCCGCGGCAGCGCCGCCTTGGGATCGAGCAGCTCGCCCTCGCCCAGGACGGCACGGCGAAAGCCCATGGCGCGCGCTTCGCCGAGCGCCTGCGTCCAGGCATCGTTGATCCTTGCGATCCTGTCCCTGTCCTCGGGGCTTGCGACCTGATGCCATTCGGGCTCCGCGGTCAGCTCGACCGAAACCGCCGGTCTCGTCTCGACCACCGCCGGGGCGCAGCCGCCAAGCGCCAACAACAGCGGAAAGAGCCCGCGGACCCGGCTTCGTAACTCACTCATCTGCAGCCCCCCTGCGAACCCCATCGTGTTGACGCGGTCGAGCCGGCGGACACAAGCTTAACGCGGCGTTGGCAGGACGAGATGGTCGGCACGCGCGGCGAAGGACATTGCAGCAGCCAACTGCACCGCGGCGCGCTTGCCGGACACCGACCGTGGCCGCGGGCTGTTCAGCCCCGCTCATCCCGGCTAGGCCATGATCATGGATGAACATGCGCGGGCCCGCACCGGCTTATTCTTCGGACTTGGTGCCTACCTCTCCTGGGGCGTGCTGCCGCTCTACTTCAAGGCGCTCAGCCATGTCTTCGCGACCGAGATCGTCGCGCAGCGCCTGCTCTGGTCGCTGATCTTCCTCGCCGCCTTGCTGACCTTGTGGAAACGCTGGGCGTCGCTCAAGGCCATCCTGCTCAATCCAAAATTGATGCTGGCGCTGAGCGTGACCGCGGTCCTGATCGCCATCAATTGGCTGGTCTACATCTGGGCGGTGGTGAACGGGCACGCGCTCGCCGGCAGCCTCGGCTATTATCTCAATCCGCTGGTCAACGTGCTGCTCGGCGTCGTCCTGCTGCGCGAGCGGCTGACCAAACCACAAATCGTCGCGATCACCCTGGGTGCGATCGGCGTGCTGGTGCTCGCGACCAGCGCGGGTGCCATCCAGCATTTGTGGATCAGCCTTTCGGTCGCGATCAGCTTCGGGGTCTACGGCTACATACGCAAGATCATCCCGGTCGAGGCGATCGAGGGCCTGGCCGTCGAGACGCTGCTGCTTTCCCCCTTCGCCTTGGCCTATGTCCTGTGGCTGCAGCAGCAGGGCCAGAGCGGCTTCGGCCGCGAGACGAGCACCGACGTCCTGCTGATCCTGGGCGGGGTGATCACGGCGACGCCGATGTTGTTCTTCGGGGCCGCGGCACGCCGGCTGCGGCTGACGACGATCGGCCTCCTCCAATATATCTCGCCGTCGCTCCAGTTCCTCATCGCGGTGTTCGTGTTCGGCGAGAAGCTGACGCTTCCGCACCTCATCTGCTTCGGCTTCATCTGGGCCGCGCTCGCGATCTTCGCGGTCGACAGCGCGAGGAGCGGCCGCGCGGCGGCGCGCGATCGCGCGGCAGCGAGAGTCTGAACTGCTTTTCCGGTCGGGTGGAGCCAGCTGACGGCTCGGGAGACACCGCAAACAAGGGAACCAGGGGGGACCGGCTCATCATAGCCGGGGATAGCGGCGCACACCGCACCTCGCCCGGGTTTTACGCCGAGACTTCCGCAACGCGGTTAACGCGCGGCTAGGCATCCCGAATCATCCTCTCTTCGCAAACAGCGGCTAGAGCTGGGGTCGTTGCCCGAGGGGATTTTGTTCATGACCATCGAAACGGCGCACCAGCTTGGGGTCGACCGCTACAACGTCAGGAAGCCTGATCGCGTGCGCTTGCTCCTCAGCACACAGCTGCGCGTTTCCGGCCAGCCGGACATCGCGGTCGATGTCCGCAACATCTCGGCACGGGGCTTCATGGCCGACGCCGAGCATGGCATGGCGATCGGCAGCGACGTGATGCTCTATCTGCCCGGCATCGGCTGGTCGCTCGCCAGCATCCGCTGGAGCGTCGGCGGCCGCTTCGGCGGCCGCTTTTCCGATTCGATCGACCTGCGCACATTCTGGCGCGCCAACCCGCCGAAGCAGCTTGCGCCGATCGGGGAAGAGCGCCGCGCCGGCTGATCCGGCGCGCTGAGCGCGGCAAATCGAGAGGCGCTTGCCGCGCGGCGGCCGAGGCGCAATGATCGCGCCCGACATTCACTGCGGCGAGCCTCTCATGTCCCGCGATGCCACGACCGATGCCCATATTGCCGCCGTGGCCGCCTTCGACGCCGGGCGGATGGCGCAGTCTAAGGCGTGGATCGCCACGACCGGGAATCGCAATCGGAAACATCGGAGCTAGCGGCACATGCCCACGATCCTGCTCCTCTTGTGCTCCAACGTCTTCATGACGATCGCCTGGTACTGGCATTTGAAGGGCGGCATGGCGAAGCCGATCCTGCTCGTGATCCTGATCAGCTGGGGGATCGCGCTGGTCGAATATTGTTTCGCGGTGCCGGCGAACCGCATCGGCTATGCCGGCGGCTGGAGCGCCGGCCAGCTCAAGATCACGCAGGAAGCGATCGCGCTTCTGGTATTCGGCGGGTTCATGGTCTGGGTGCTGGGCGAGCCGCTCGGTTGGCGCCACGCTGCCGCGTTCGTCTGCATCATGGCGGCGGTGGCCTTCATGTTCGTCGGCCGTTGACGCGCGAGCAAGCGAGGCGCGACCCGATGGAGATTATGCCGATGAAGACCATGATGCCGATCATCGTGCTGGCGAGCCTGGCCGCAAGCTGCGGGGCGGCCGAGAAGCAGCGTTCGGCGGGCGAGAAACAGCGCGCGCAGCCGCCGGCCGCCGCAGCGTCGGACGCGGCCTCCGTCCCGCCCCGGCCGGCCGATCCGGCGCCGGATTCACATTTTGCCACCGTTTCGGTGCCTGTTCGCGACGCCCCGAACGAGACGCTGTCCGAAGCTCCGTTCAGCGCCGGCAGCGCGCAGGCGGCCGCCAACGTCCTGCAGGCTTATTATGCGCTGGTCGAGGAGGGCAAATATGAGCAGGCACGGCGGCTGCGCTGGGATCACGATGCGGGCAGTGCCGCCGAATTCGCGGCCCAGTTCGCCGATTATGCCGAATATCACGCGACCGTCGGCGCGCCGAAAGGCGTCCAGGCCGCAGCGGGATCGTCCTACGTCGAGGTCCCCGTCCAGCTCTACGGCCGCAAGAAGAATGGCGACAGCTTCGGTTCGGCGGGCACGGTCACCTTGCGCCGCGCGAACGACGTCCCCGGCGCGACCGCCGCGCAGCGCCGCTGGCGCATCTACACGAGCGAGTGATTTCCGAGCGTCACACGGGATGAGCGATCATGGCCGCTCGATGGCACGGCGCCGGCTCTCGACCGTTCGGACACTTGCTTTTATCGTCCGTCGCGGACGGATTCATCAAGGATGCCGGGGAGAATCAAGGTGAGGCTCTGCAATTTCGTCATCGCGGTGGCCGTTTCGGCGGGCGCACTGGCGGTGGGCGGCTGCGACAGCGGCGGCGACGCTCCGCAGAAGGTCACCAAAAGGGTCAAGCCCAATCCGTTTCAGGATAAATTGCTTGCCTTGAACGACCGCGATCGCATGCTCGCGCTGAAGCGCGCGGTGCAGGACGATGCCGGGCAATGCCCGCGCATCTCGGGCAGCACCTATCAGCAGGATTATCAGGGCATGGCGATGTGGGTGGCGCATTGCTCGAACCGCGAATGGGCCGTCTATCTTTCGCCCTCGGGGATCGTCCAGGTGCGCGCGTGCAGCGAGGCGAAGCAATTGGGCCTGCCCGAATGCGCGGCTTCGCCCGGCAAGGGATCGTCTCCGGACGCGGCGGCTCCTAAAGCGAGTTGAGCGTGGCGGCCACCGCCTCGACGTCGGATTTGGTGAACGCTGCGCCTTGTGCCTGCTCCGCCGAGACATTGTTGCCGTCGTCGCTGCTCGTCGAACCGCTGAAATCGAGCGCGAACCAGCAAAAGCCCAACGCCCAGACCACCGCCAGCCAGCGGCTGCGGAACACCCACGAATAGCGAAAGAACGGAAGCATCGCCGACCGATAGCAGGGCAAGGCTTATGATCGATTAACGCGCCGACGACCGGTCGAGTCCGGTCTCCTCTGCTTCCGGCTCGACCTCGGCAAACGCGTAGCGGCCGCGGATATGAGCGTTGAAGTGGCGGCCCTTGATCCGGGCGGCGCGAAACGCCTCGGCCACCGCCGGCTGGACATCGTGGAAGACGTAGCGCCTGCCGGTGGTGAACAGCACTTCGAGCTCGCGCCGCTCGGGACGATAAGCGAGCGCGCGGATGACGGTCGACGGCATCAGCCCCGCCGCCGCCCTGCGCGCGCTCGCCCTACGGACGAAGCGCCGCCCGCGCCGCTAGCGCGGATAGCTGATCCGCGGCCCGAGATTGGCGATCACCTGCCGCGCGTCGAAGCTTTGCGGATCGTTCGCACGCCGCCCGCGGAACATGACGATCTCGGCGCTTGCCTCGAAGCTGGTCACGGTGCGGGCGTCGACCTCGTCGGCCCAGAAAGGACCGGGGCCCCATGGATCCCAGTTGCGCCAGCCGAAGCCGCCGTAATAGCGCCAGGACGGACCCCAATAGCCCCACGGACCCGGGCCATAAGGGCCGTAGGAACTGACGGTCGTCCGCGTCCTCGGGTCGGTCGCGCGAGTCACCATCGTGAAGCCGTCATAGCCGGCCTGGAGGGTCAGCTCGGCAGCGCGGAACAGCAGGTAATTCTCGACCTGCTCGCGCGAAGTGAGCGAATTGCCGCGGAACATCACGCGGAAGCGGTTTTCCTCGAGCCGTTGCTCGCTGTAGCCGCCGCTCGCCTGCGAATCCCGGTTGAGCGGCTGGTAGGGTGTCGGCGTGGCGCAGGCGGACAGCATCAGCGCGGCAACGAGCGAGGCTCCCGCAAGGAGTCTAGGCCCCGGACGTCTCGAAACGACGGTCTTGGTAAACATGGCACGGATCCTCGAAACGGTGAATGAGCAATCAACGCGCCACCGGACAGCGCCGTTCCGGCTGCGAAAAGCGAGCAAAGAGAGTAGAATGCACGATGGCCCGACCCGCCGATGGCCGGCGCGAGGAGGCCGTGAAGAAGGAGGATGACATGCAGGCTATAGCGAAGAGGATGCTCGCCGCCGGCGCGGCAGCTGTGCTGCTGCTCGGCGGCTGCGGCCGCGGCGGCCAACAGGCTCAGCAGGCT
>JAQGLH010000128.1 GCA_028293005.1 Alphaproteobacteria bacterium | reverse complement strand
GCGGCGGCGCGGAAGTGATGAGCCGTTCGCCGCACGTCGTCTCCGCCGTCCGTTTCGGTGCGAAAATGGGTTCGGTCGAGATGGTCGACGCGATGATCGACGCGCTCCACGACCCGTTCGAGAACATTCACATGGGCATCACCGCGGAAAATATCGCGACCGAGCATCAGATCAGCCGCGAAACCCAGGATGCGCTCGCCGTCGAGAGCCACGCCCGCGCGGCGCACGCGCAGGCCGAGGGCCGCTTCACAGACCAGATCCTGCCGATCGAGATCAAGGAGCGCAAAGGCAGCCGGATGTTCGATGCCGACGAGCACGTCCGCAGCGATGCGACGATCGAGGGGATGGCCGCGCTTCGCCCGGCGTTCAAGAAGGACGGCAGCGTCACCGCCGGCAACGCCTCGGGCATCAACGACGGCGCGGCCGCCGTCGTCTTGGCGTCCGCGCGCGTGGTCGAAGAGCAGGGCCTGGCGCCGATGGCGAGGATCCTCGGCTGGGGCCATGCCGGAGTCGAGCCGCGCGTGATGGGGCTCGGCCCGATCAAGGCCGTTCCGGCCGCGCTCGCGCGCGCCGGCGTGAGCCTCGACGAAATCGACGTGATAGAATCGAACGAGGCGTTCGCCGCACAGGCCTGCGCGGTCGCCCAGAGCCTCGGCTTCGATCCCGAAAAAGTGAACCGCAACGGCTCCGGCATCTCGCTCGGTCACCCGATCGGCGCGACCGGCGCGATCCTGACGGTCAAGACGCTCTACGAGCTCGAGCGGACCGGCGGCCGCTACGGCCTGATCACGATGTGCATCGGCGGCGGCCAAGGCATTGCGATGGTCGTGGAGCGGGTTTGATCGAGGCGGTGAGCCGGCTGACCATCTGGACCTACGACTGGGTTCCTCAAGGCCCTCGCGGTTTCGTCCGCGATCTGAGGCTGAGGTGGGCGTGCGAGGAAGCAGGGCTCGCCTACTCGATCGGTACGATCCCCTTCGATGACCGCGAGACCAATCATCTGGCGCACCAGCCGTTCGGCCAGGTCCCGTTCCTGAAGGACGGCGATCTGGAGATGTTCGAAAGCGGCGCCGGGCTGCTGCATCTGGCGCGCAGGAGCGACACGCTGATGCCGCGCGATGCGCTTGGAGAAGCGGCAACGGTGCAATGGACAATCGCCGCGCTCAACTCGATCGAGATGGTCACCGTACCGTGGTGGTTTCTGAAGGTGTCCGGCGCCGAGAACGACCATCTGACCGGATGGATGAGCACGCGCCTCGAGCAGCTGGAGAGAATATTCAGCGAGCAGCAATGGCTCGCCGCCGATCGCTTCACCGTCGCCGACCTGCTGATGGCGGATGTGCTGCGCGTGCCCGAGGTCCGCTCATTCGGTGACCGGCCGGCGACCGAGGCCTATCTCAAGCGCGCCACCGATCGTGCCTCGTTCAAGAAGGCTCGAGCCGACCAGATCGCCCAGTTCGAAGCGGCCGACCGGAAGCGCGCAAAAGCAAGGCCGAACTGACGCACGTCGCTCCTTCCATTCCGGCATCGACGTCGACGGCCGGAATACTCTCTGGACGACCGAAATCGACGTCGTTGGCAACTGCGATCGCGTCAAAGCTGGACGGCTTGATGGTCACGCCGGTCCTTGCGAGTTCGGCAAGCAGAAGCTTCAGTCCGTGCCCCTTGGGACGAGAAACCCAGCTATCGACTCCTACTTACCTGGTCGAGAAGCCTCAATCGGCCCGCTCGGCAATCATCTTGATGATCGCCGAGAAATCCTTGCCGTCGCCGCCGAGCTCGAAGAAGCGCGCGTAGAGTTCTTCGGCGTGGCTGCCCATCGGCGTGTAGGCGTCGACGCTCTCCGCGGCTTCCATCGCCAGCCGCAGATCCTTGAGCATCAGCGCGGTCGCGAAGCCGCCCTCGTAATTGCGGTCGGCCGGAGTCTCGGGGCCGACGCCGGGGACCGGACAGTAACTGGTCATCGACCAATTCTGACCCGAGGCCTGGCTCGAGATGTTGAAGAAGGTCTGCAGGTCGAGGCCGAGCTTTTCGGCGAGCACGAACGTCTCGCAGGTCGCGATCATCGAGGCGCCGAGCAGCATGTTGTTGCAGATCTTCGCGGCTTGGCCGGCGCCGGGGCCGCCGGCATGGATCACCGCCTTGCCCATCAGTTCGAGATAGGGCCGCGCTTTGGCGAAACCCGCTTCGCTGCCGCCGACCATGAAGGTCAGCGTCCCCGCATCGGCCGCGGCGATGCCGCCCGAGACCGGGGCGTCGACCATCTCATAGCCCTTCGCGAGCGCCTTCTCGCTCTCCTCGCGCGCGGTGACGACGTCGATCGTAGAGCAATCGATCAGGATCGCGCTGACCGGCGCCTTGCCGAATACGCTCGACTCATAGACGTCGCGGACGTGCTTGCCGGCGGGAAGCATCGTGATTACCGCTTCGGCGTCGACGACCGCCTCGGCGGCTGACGCAGCGGCAAGGCTGCCCTTTTCCTGCGCGCGCGCCAGCGCGTCGGCGGAGAGGTCGAACGCCCGCACCTCATGGCCGGCCTTGGCGAGGTTCGCCGCCATTCCTCCGCCCATGTTGCCGAGCCCGATGAATGCTACCCGTGCCATTTCGATCCTCTCATTTTCGTTCGCAAGCTTCGTGCAAGACGCCCAGCCCCAGACCGATCAGCGCCCTTTCCACTCCGCCTTCCTTTTGGCGACGAACGCCGCCATGCCTTCCTACTGATCCTCGCTGCCGAACAACGAGTGGAACAGCCGCCTCTCGAACGCGAGACCCTGCGCGAGGCTGGTCTCTTCGGCAGCGTTGACCATCTCCTTGTTCGCCATTGCCGCCAGTGGGCTCATGCCGGCGATCACCTCGGCAGCCTTGAGCGCTTCCTCGAGCAGGTTCGCCACGGGCACGACCCGCGCCACCAGTCCCGAACGCTCGGCTTCCTCGGCCCCCATCATCCGCCCGGTCAGGCACATTTCCATTGCCTTGGGCTTGCCGATCGCGCGCGTCAGCCGCTGCGAGCCGCCCATGCCCGGAGCGACGCCGAGCTTGATCTCGGGCTGGCCGAACTGCGCGTTGTCGCCGGCGATGATGAAGTCCGCCATCATCGCGAACTCGCAGCCGCCACCGAGCGCATAGCCGGCCACCGCCGCGATCCACGGCTTGCGCGTGGCCGTCACCTTCTCCCAGGCCTGGAAATAGTTCGAGCGATACATTTCAGCGAAGCTCTTGTCGGTCATCTCCTTGATGTCCGCGCCCGCGGCGAACGCTTTTTCGCTACCGGTCACGACCGCGCAATGCTGGCTGTCGTCGGCGTCGAACGCGGCGAAGGCGTCGATCATCTCGGCAAGGACGATGCCGTTGAGCGCGTTCAACGCCTGCGGCCGGTTGAGCGTGATCAACGTCACCGCCCCGCGCTGCTCGACCAGGATTGTTTCATAACTCATCGCTAGGGCCCCTTTTTCGATTGGCCGTCATTTGAGAGTGGCGTCCACTGCTCGTCCGCCTGCAAGGGCGCGAAGATCGTGTCGATCATATGATCTGTGACGCCCTCGGGCGTAGCCGGATTCCATGCCGGTGCCTGATCCTTGTCGATCACTACCGCGCGCACGCCTTCGACGAAGTCGGGCCGCTGCACGACATGGCTGACGACCGCATATTCCTGCCGCATCTCGTCGGCGAAATCCTGCATCTTCGCGCCGTTGGCGAGCAGGCGAAGCGCAACCTTGCACGATTGCGGGCTTTTCGAACGGATCGTGGCAAGCTCGGTCTCGGCCCATTCGGATCCCTCCGCCGCAAGCGCCGCGATGACGTCTTCGAGCCGGTCCGAGGCGAAGCTCTTGTTGATCTGGACGAGATTGTCGGCGATCCGAGCGGTCGGCGGGGTGACGCTGGCGGTGCCCAATATGCCTTCGGCGCGCTCCGGGCGGGCGGCAATCTGCTCCTTCACCTCATCGAGCACGGCGTGCGGCACATAATGGGTGGCGAGGCCGAGATAATGGCATTCGGCGCCGTCGAGGCGAGCGCCGGTCAGCCCGAGGAACTGGCCGACGCGGCCGGGCAGGCGCGAAAGATACCAGCCGCCGCCGACGTCCGGAAACAGGCCGATGGCGGTCTCCGGCATCGCAAAGCGCGTGTTCTCGGTCGCGACGCGATAGGTGCACGGCAAGGAGATGCCCACACCGCCGCCCATCACGATGCCGTCGATAAACGCTACGGTCGGCTTGCGGTAGGTGAACAGCAGATGGTTGAGCCGATATTCCTCGCGGAAGAAGGCCCGCGCCGCCTCGCCGTCGCCGGCCGCGCTGGCGGCGATCACGCGCACGTCGCCACCCGCGCAGAAGCCGCGCCCGACAGCATGGTCGATCATCACCGCCTTGACCGTCGGATTGTCGCTCCACCCGGACAGCGCCGCAATCATCGCGGTGCACATTTCGGTGGTCAGCGCGTGCAAAGCTTCGGGACGATTGAGCCTGATGCGACCGACCATGCCTTCGATCTCGATAATCAAATCGCTCATTGGCGAAGCATGTCCCGGGCAATGATGACTCTCATGATCTGGTTGGTTCCTTCCAGGATCGAATGCACGCGCAGGTCGCGCCAGAAGCGCTCGATGGGATAGTCCATCAAATAGCCGTAGCCGCCGTGAAGCTGCAGCGCGCGATCGACGATCGAGCTGCCGCTGTCCGTGGCGAGGCGCTTGGCCATCGCGGCGAAGCGAGTCTTGTCGGGGGCGTTCTCGGTGACCTTCACCGCCGCCGCATAGAGCAAGGTGCGTGCCGCCTGAAGCTCGGTCTCCATGTCGGCGAGCGTGAATTGGGTCGCCTGGAAATCGGCGACGGCCTGGCCGAACTGCTTGCGTTCCTTGGTGTAGGAGATCGCCTCGTCGAGGCAGCGCTGCGCACCGCCCAACGAGGCGGCGCCGATGTTGATCCGGCCACCATCGAGGCCCATCATCGCGATGCGGAACCCCTCCCCCTCGCCGCCGACCAGATTTTCCGCCGGCACGCGGACCTCGTCGAAATTGACCTGCGCGGTCGGCTGCGAATGCCAGCCGAGCTTGCGCTCCTGCGCGCCGAAGCTGACGCCGGGCATGTCTTTTTCGATCACGAGGCAGGAGATGCCTTTCGCCCCCTCGTCACCCGTGCGCACCATCGTCACGTAGAGCTCGTTCTCGCCGGCGCCCGAGATGAACGCCTTCGAGCCGCTGACGATATAATCGCTACCGTCCTTGACGGCCCTGGTCTTGAGCGCGGCGGCGTCGGAGCCGGAACCCGGCTCGGTCAGGCAATAGCTTGCCATCGCCTCCATCGGCACCATCGACGGCAGATACTTGGCCTTGACCGCGGCGCTGCCGAACCGATCGACCATCCACCCCGACATATTATGGATCGAAATGAACGCCGAGGTGGAGGGATCGCCGTAAGCCATCGCCTCGATGATCAGCGCGGCCTCGAGCCGTCCGAGGCCGATTCCCCCGCTCTCCTCCGAAACATAGATCGCACCGAAGCCGAGCGCCGCCGCCTCGCGGATCACGTCGCGCGGGAAGATGTAATTCTCGTCCCATTCGGCCGCGTGCGGCGTGATCGCGCCCGCCGTGAACTGACGCGCCATTTCCTGGATCTGGCGCTGCTCGTCGGTGAGGTCGAACTGGGTCATCGGCGCTCCCTTATCCCATGGTGGGGATGACGAAGGCGTTCTCGCCGGTGACCGAACCGTCGGGCCAACGCTGGGTGACGGTCTTGGTCTTGGTCCAGAAGCGGACGCCCTCCATGCCGTGCTGGTTGATGTCGCCGAAGCCCGAGCGCTTCCAGCCGCCGAACGTATGATAAGCGACCGGCACCGGACTCGGCAC
>JAQGLH010000119.1 GCA_028293005.1 Alphaproteobacteria bacterium | reverse complement strand
GAATCGATCAACACGGGGCACGAGAACAAGCTTTTCCTCCCCACAATCGCGCTCGACCCGGCGATCCGCGCCACCGGCGACCTCGGCATTCTCGCCGCCTGCGACGCCCTGCTCGTCGTCACGCCGGCCCAGCATATGCGCGCGACGCTCGCCGCTATGCCGAGGCTCTCTGTGCCGCTCGTCCTTTGCGCCAAGGGAATCGAGGAGGGATCGACCCGGCTGATGCACGAGGTCGCGGCCGAAGCGCAGCCCGATTGCCCGATCGCGGTGCTGTCGGGCCCGACCTTCGCCGACGAGGTCGCCAAAGGACTTCCGACCGCGCTGACCTTGGCGGTCGAGGATAGCGGCATCGGCGAGGCGCTTCGTGCCCGGCTCGCGCGGCCGGCGTTCCGGCCCTATCTCTCCGACGACATCGTCGGCGCCGAAATCGGCGGCGCGGTCAAGAACGTGCTGGCGATCGCCTGCGGCGTGGTCGAGGGCAGCGGCCTCGGCCAGAATGCGCGTGCCGCATTGATCTCGCGGGGCTTCGCCGAAATGACGCGCTTCGGCCTCGCGCGGGGCGGGCGCGCCGAGACCTTGGCCGGCCTGTCGGGGCTGGGCGACCTCGTCCTCACCTGCTCCTCGTCAAGCTCGCGCAACTTCAGCCTCGGCAAGGGACTCGGCGAGGGGCGCAACGCATCCGAGCTGCTGTCCGATCGCAAGACCGTCGCCGAAGGTGCCTATACCGCGCCGGTGCTCAAGCGTGCCGCCGACGCGGCCGGGATCGACATGCCGATCGTAGACGCGGTCTGCGCCTTGCTCAGCGGCGCGCTATCGGTGGACGAAGTGGTCGAGCGGCTGCTGGCAAGGCCGCTCAGGAGCGAAGGCTTTTGAAGAGTTCGTCCCCGGTTTTCGGGAGAAATGGACCGCGAAGGAACCAGGTAATTCAAAAATCCCTGCAGATGCCGCCATTTTCCCAATCGCCGTAGCGGGTGGGTTCGCGGCCCTTGGGGCCGCCGTGCTCCTCAGCCGGTTGGGACGGTGAGGCGGCCGGAACCGGCGGGCTCGGCGAGAGGTGCTTTGGAGGTTTGACGTGCGCTGGTCGTGGGCCTGGCATGGCGGATTTCCGATTGAAGTCGAGGCGCCGTGCTACCACATTTTAAGCGCGGACGGCACATTTCAGCCGTGGAGGGCGACGTTTCGGAATGAATGGCTTTAAGACTTTGATGCTGCTGGCGGCGATGACCGCCTTGTTCATGGGGCTGGGATATACGTTTGGCGGCTCGGGCGGCGCGTTGATCGCCCTGGTGATCGCCGCGGCGATGAACCTGGTCACCTATTGGAATGCCGACAAGATCGTGCTGTCGATGCACCGCGCGCGCGAGGTCGACGGCGCGACCGCGCCCGAGCTGGTCGGGATCGTGCAGCAGCTCGCGGCGCGCGCGGGCCTGCCGATGCCGAAAGTCTATCTGGTCGAATCGCCGCACCCCAATGCCTTTGCCACCGGCCGCAATCCGGAGCATGCCGCGGTTGCCGCGACGACGGGGTTGCTCGCGCTGCTCGACCGCGACGAGGTCGCGGCGGTGATGGCGCACGAGCTCGGCCACGTCCGCAACCGCGACACGTTGATCATGACGATGACCGCGACGATCGCCGGCGCGATCTCGTTCCTCGCCAATTTCGGCCTGTTCTTCCGCAGCAACGACAATCGCGGCGCCAATCCGGTCGCGATGATCGCGGCGGTGCTCGTCGCGCCATTCGCGGCGATGCTCGTCCAGCTCGCGATCAGCCGCACCCGCGAATATGGCGCGGACCGCGCCGCGGCCGAGATCTGCCGCAACCCGAGTGCGCTTGCCTCGGCGCTCGCAAAGCTCGCCGCCGGTGCGGCGCGCGTGCCCAATCCGGTGGTCGAGCGCAATCCGGCGGCAGCGTCGCTCTACATCGTCCCGACCGGCCGCGGCGGGCGCGACAGCCTCTTTTCCACCCACCCCGACACCGGCAACCGCATCGCCGCACTCGAAGCGATGGCGGCCGAAATGGGCCGATCGGTGATGGCACCGGTCATGGCAACGCCGGCGTTGGTCCCGGCGAGGCGCATGGCCGGCAATGTCTCGGTGCCGAGGACCGGCAGGCGCCCCCGCAGCGCGCTCCACCCGCTGGACCGACGCTGAGCGCCCCGGAACCGATCGGCGCGGCCTCGCGCCGTGCGGCGTTGCGCCTGCTCGATGCGGTGCTGCGCAAGGGGCTTCCGCTCGAAGCGGCCTTGGACGTCGCCGCGCGCGATCTCGAGCGGGCCGACGACCGCGGCTTCGCGCATGCGATCGCGGCCGAGGCGCTGCGGCGCCTGACCGACCTCGATGCGCTGATCGACAGCGCCACCGCCAAGCCGCTGCCGGACGACGCCAAGGCGCGTTTCGCGTTGCGCATCGCGCTCGTCCAGGCGCTCGCGCTCGACACGCCACCGCATGCCGCGATCTCGACCGTGCTGCCGCTGGTCGACGGCGGGCCGCGCCGCCTCGTCCACGGCGTCTTCGGCGCCTTGATGCGCCGCGGCGCGAGCTTGCCGAATCCGCCGAGCCTGCCGCCGGAGGTTGCCGCGCGATGGGAAAAGGCCTGGGGCGCGGACATCGTCGCCGCCGCCGCGGCGGCAGCGGCGGCACCGCCGGCGCTCGACCTCGTGTTCCCGGCGGAGCCGCCCGACATCGAAGGGCGCAGCCTGATGCCCGGCCATTTGCGCGTGGAGCGCGGCACCGCCGTGGCGGGGCTGACCGGCTTCGGCGAGGGCGGCTGGTGGGTGCAGGACATCTCGGCCTCGATCCCCGCGCGCCTGCTTGGGCCCGGCAACGGCCGCTCGGTGCTCGACCTCTGCGCGGCACCCGGCGGTAAGACAATGCAGCTCGCCGCCGCCGGCTTCGAGGTGACCGCGGTCGAGGCGTCGGAAAGTCGTCTCGCACGACTTCGCGAGAATCTTGATCGGACCAAGCTCGCGGCGCACACGGTCGTGGCCGACGTCATGGAATGGACGCCGCAAGCGCCGGCCGACGCGATCCTGCTCGACGCGCCCTGCTCGGCGACCGGAATCTACCGTCGCCACCCCGACGTGCTGCATCGCGTCCGGCCGCGCAAGATCGCCGAGCTCGCGGATGCCCAGAAAGCGATGCTGTCGCGTGCCGCCGCCTGGCTCAAGCCCGGCGGAATCCTGGTCTACTCGGTCTGCTCGCTCGAGCCCGAGGAAGGCGAGGCGGTGGTCGAGCAATTTCTCGCGAGCCAGCCCGGCTTCGCCATCGTGCCGATCGAGGCCGGCGAAATCGCGGCGGGGATGCAACCGCGGCCTGACGGCACGCTTCGCATCCTTCCCGGAACGCTTGCGGACGAGGGCGGGGCCGACGGCTTCTTCATCGCGCGGCTCGTCCGCCGCAGCTGACGGTCCTCGGCACGCTTTATGCACGTTCCAGCACAGGGGCGCCGGGCCGCTGAAGCACCGCGCGCCTTTGCGCTTTCTGAAGCTGCCTCAATCATCTGGGGATAAGTCGGCGGTTTCCTTGCCGACTGCGACTCGGACGTTTAATGATTCCCTGTGCAACAGCCGGTCCGCATCAGTCCCTCGATCCTTTCCGCCGATTTTGCCCGTCTGGGCGATGAAGTGCGCGCGGTCGACGCCGCCGGCGCCGACTGGATCCACGTCGACGTGATGGACGGCCATTTCGTCCCCAATCTGACGATCGGGCCCGGCGTGGTGAGGGCGCTCAGGCCGCATAGCGCCAAGCCGTTCGACGTCCATCTCATGATCTCGCCGGTCGATCCGTTCATCGCCGCGTTCGCCGAGGCGGGCGCGGACATCATCACCGTCCATCCCGAGGCGGGGCCGCACCTCCACCGCACGCTCCAGCTCATCAAGTCGCTCGGCAAGAAGGCCGGCGTGTCGCTCAATCCGGCGACCCCGGCGAAGATGCTCGACTATGTCCTCGAAGAGATCGACCTCGTGCTGGTGATGAGCGTCAACCCGGGCTTCGGCGGCCAGAGCTTCATCGCCAGCCAGCTGCGCAAGATCGAGGCGATCAGGAAGCAGATCGACAAGGTCGGCAAACCGATCGATCTCGAGGTCGACGGCGGCATCGATGTCGAGACCGCGCGCCAGGCGATCGACGCCGGCGCCGACGCGCTGGTTGCCGGAACCGCGACTTTCCGCGGCGGGAGCGACCAATATGCCGCCAATATCGCCGGGCTACGCGGGCGGTGAGCTTGCTCACTCGCCTCGACGCCGGCGACGGCGAGCAGGAGATCGAGCAGGGCAAAAGGCTGATCCGGGTCGGAGACGACCGCGGTGTCGCCTTGTCGGAACGCCTCGCCTATCGACTGCATCGCCTCGCCTGGCGCACGCCGTTCCACAGCTTTCGGCTGCGCGGCCGCTTCCCGCTCAAATTGCTGGTCGTGCCCAAGGACCCGGTCGCCGGCGACAAGCTTGCCGGCGAAGCCTTGCTCGCCGGAACGATGGTCCACGGGAACGAGAGGGTGGCGCTGGCCGAGCTCGATTTCGCCTCGCCGGCGCTGTCGCGAGGCTTTTCGGATTATCTCCAGAGCTTCGCCTGGCTGCGCGACCTCGCCGCCGCGACGACACGCGAAAGGGGCGCCCGGCTGGCGGACAGGATCGTGCAGCAATGGCTTGCCGCTTATTCGGGCCAGATCGACGAACATGCCTGGCGGCCAGACCTGTGGGGACGGCGAATCCTCTTCTGGACCGCTTATGCGCCGTACATCCTGTCGTCGCGCGACATGGTCTATCGGTCGGCGGTGCTCAACACGCTCGCGCGCGGGGCGCGCCATCTCGACGGCAGCGCCGATCGGGCGCAGGCCGGCCTGCCGCGGATCACCGCCTGGGCCGGGGTGATCGCCGCCGCCGTGGTGGTGCAGGGCGGACCGGCAAGGTTGAGCCATGGCGAGGCCGGCCTGCTGCGCGCGCTTGCCGGCGCGCTCCACGACGATGGCGGCCTGGTCAGCCGCTCGCCGCTCGAGCAGCTCGCCCTGGTCGAGCTGCTCGGCCAGCTGCGGACGGTCTATTACGCCGCCGACAGGGACATGCCCGAAAGGCTCGCCGAGGCTGTGTCCGCGTCGGTCGCGGCATTGCTCGGCGTGACACTCGGCGACGACGCACTCTCGAGCTGGCAAGGCGGCAACATGGTGTCGCGGCGCCGGGTCGAAGCAGCGGTCGAGGGTGCGGGCGTGCAGGCCCGTCCGCTTCGCCAGGCGCGTGGATGGGGCTATCAGCGCCTCGTGGCCAAGGCGAGCGTCGCGGTGTTCGATGGTGCGCCGCCGCCCGCCAGCCGCAACTTCAGCGGCGGCTGCGCGTCGACCCTGGCGTTCGAGTTCAGCGACGCTCTCAACCGGCTGATCGTCAATTGCGGCGGCGCGGGTGCCTGGGCCGGGACGCTTCCCGACGCGCTTGCGCACGCGCTGCGCTCGACCGCCGCCCACTCGACCTTGACGCTCGGGGACCGCAACAGCACCGCGATCCATCAGGATGGGACGCTCGGCAAAGGCGTCACACAGGTCGAATTGTCGCGCGACGAGACGGCGGGGATCAGCCGCGTCGAGGCGAGCCACGACGGCTATGTCCGCCGGTTTGGCCTCGTCCACCAGCGCCAGATCATCCTCAGCCCCGACGGTGCCGAGCTGCGCGGCGAGGATTCGCTGCTGCCGCAGGGCCGCAAGCGCCGTTCCGAACCGATTCCGTTCGCGGTCCGTTTCCACCTCGCGCCAGCGGTCGAGGTGACGAGCACGGCTGACGGGCAGGGCGCCTTGCTCCGGCTGCGCGGTGCTCCCGCCTGGCAGTTCCGCTGCCGGGGCGGTACCCTCAACATCGAGGACAGCCTGTGGATCGATGGAGCGGGCATCCGTCATGCCACCCAGCAGCTTTCGATCTTGGGGGAAACCCCGCCGGGCGGGATGAGCATCTCCTGGCTGCTTCGCCGCGCCGGCTGAATTTTCGACAATAGGGAAGAAGATGGACCAGATCAGGATCACGCGTGCATTGCTGTCGGTGTCGGACAAGAGCGGACTGGCCGAGCTTGGCCGGACCTTGGCGCGCCATGGCGTCGAGCTGGTCTCGACCGGGGGCACCGCCAAGGCGCTGCGCGATGCCGGGCTCGAGGTGCGCGACATTTCCGAACTCACCGGCTTTCCCGAGCTGATGGACGGCAGGGTCAAGACGCTCCATCCCAAGGTCCATGGCGGGCTGCTCGGCGTGCGCGACAATCGAGAGCATGCCGCAGCGATGGCCGAGCATGGCATCGCGCCGATCGACCTGGTCGTGGTCAATCTCTATCCATTCGCCGCGACGATCGCGCGCGGCGCCGATCGCGACGAGGTGATCGAGAATATCGACATCGGCGGACCGTCGATGGTGCGCTCGGCGGCGAAGAACCATGCCCATGTCGCGATCGTCACCGATCCCGCCGATTATGGCGCGCTGGCGGCGGCGCTCGATGAAAGCGGCGGCATGACGTCCTACGAATTGCGCCGGAAGCTCGCCGCCAAGGCCTATGCGGCGACCGCCGCGTATGACTCGACGATCGCCTCGTGGTTCGCGTTCGCAGACCAGGGGGAGACCTTTCCCGACCTGCTGCCGGTGGCGATGCGCCGCGGCGCCGCGCTGCGCTACGGCGAGAACCCGCACCAGCAGGCCGCTTTCTACCTTCCCGCCGAACCGCACAGCGCCGGCGTCGGCCAGGCCGAGCAACTCCAGGGCAAGGAGCTCAGCTACAACAATTACAACGACGCCGACGCCGCGCTCGAACTGGTGTCCGAATTCCGCGACGGCGCGCCGGCTTGCGTGATCGTCAAGCACGCCAATCCGTGCGGCGTCGCGACCGGTGCCAGCCTGCGCGAAGCCTATGAGGCCGCGCTCGCCTGCGATCCGGTTTCGGCATTCGGCGGCATCGTCGCCGTCAACCGGCCGCTGACGCGCGAGACGGCGGAAGCGATCACATCGATTTTCACCGAAGTGGTGATCGCTCCCGAAGCGGACGACGGGGCGCGCGCGGTATTCGCGGGCAAGAAGAACCTCCGCCTGCTGATCACCGGCGC
>JAQGLH010000116.1 GCA_028293005.1 Alphaproteobacteria bacterium | reverse complement strand
CCTATGAAGGCGTCCTCACCCACGGCTTCGTGCTCGACCAGAACGGGCGCAAGATGTCGAAGAGCCTCGGCAACGTGGTCGATCCACTCAAGATCGTCGAAGAATCGGGCGCGGACATCCTCCGCCTGTGGGTCGCCTCGACCGACTATTTCGAAGATGTGCGGATCGGCAAGGAAGTGCTGGCCGGAACGTCCGACTCGTACCGCAAGCTGCGCAACACCTTCCGCTACCTGCTCGGCGCGCTGGCCGGCTTCAGCGAAGCCGAGCGCGTCGCACCTGCCGACATGCCCGAGCTCGAGCGCTGGGTGCTCAACCGGCTCGCCGAGCTCGATGGGGAGTTGAAGAGCGCGGTCGAAGGCTATGAATTCAACCGTTACGCGCGGTTGATCAGCACTTTCGCCAACGACGATCTGTCCGCCTTCTTCTTCGATATCCGCAAGGACAGCCTCTATTGCGACGCCCCCGAGCTGTTGCGGCGGCGCGCATACCGGACTGCGCTCGACCATGTCTTCCAAGCGCTGGTGCGCTGGGTTGCGCCGATCCTCTGCTTCACCGCCGACGAAGTCTGGGGCAGCCGTTATCCAGAAGCTGGATCGGTGCATCTGCAAAGCTGGCCCGAAATCGACCAGCGCTGGCACGACGCCGATCTCGCGCAGCGCTGGGCGATTGTCCGCGCGGTCCGCATCGAGGTGTTCGCGCGCCTCGAGCAGCTGCGGCGCGACAAGGTGATCGGCTCGAGCCTCGAAGCGCGCGTCGACATGCTGCTCGACGGCAACAGCTATGCCCGTACCGAAGGGGTCGATTGGCCCGAGGTGCTGATCGTCGGCAGCGCCGACGTCTCCGAGGCGACGCCCGAGCCTGAGAAACCGAGCACCCTCGAGCATTCGATTTCAGTGGTGGCAGGCGTCAAACGGACCGACGATGCCAAATGCGGCCGATGCTGGCGGCACCTCCCCGAAGTTCCCGAGGATGGCGCGCTTTGCGCCCGTTGTGACGAGGTAGTGAATGGCTAAGCAAAACGCGGGCAAGCACCGAAAGCTCGGCCTGTCGATCGCGGCTGCGGTCTTCGTCGTCGACCAGGTCATTAAATGGGTGATGACCCATCCGCTCCAGCTCCCGCAGCGGCGCGTGATCGAGGTGCTGCCGATCTTCGACCTCAAATGGGTCGAGAATCATGGCGTCTCGATGGGCTTTCTGACCGCCGACGGCGAGCTTGGCCGCTGGCTTCTGGTCGCGCTGACCGGCGCCATTTCGGTCGCCGTGTTCATCTGGATGTGGCGAGAAAAGCAGCGCGACGATGTCGTCGCCCTCTCGCTCGTCCTCGGTGGCGCGCTCGGCAATATCCTCGACCGCATCCGCTTCGGCCACGTGGTCGACTTCGCCGATCTCCATTTTGGCGACATCCACCCGTTTTTGGTCTTCAATGTCGGCGACGCTGCCATTACCATCGGCGTTCTGCTATTGCTCGTGCGTGCATTGTTCACGCGTGAGCGCGAAGCTGGGAATGAAAACGCGCCTGGGCGCGACGGGCGGAAGGAAGTCTGAAATGCGGATCGTGAAATTGGCTCTGGGAGCTTCGGCTGCGACCGTGCTGCTGGCAAGCTGCGGCAGCGGCGGCTTCGCCAATCGCAGCCGCCCGGATGAATTCGCGGTCGCCCGCTCCGCGCCCCTCGTCGTGCCTCCCGATTTCGCTTTGGTCCCACCGCGGCCGGGCGAGCCGAGCGCGGTCGGTGCCGACAGCCGCTCGCAAGCGCTGCAGGCGCTATTCGGCGGCCCGGCGGCACGCAGCACCGCGGAGACACAGGTGCTCCGCCAGGCCGGCTCGGCCAACGTCGATGCCGGGGCACGCTCGGTCGTCGGAGATCCGGGTACCAAGGTGGTCGACAAAGGCGCGACCACGCAGGCGATCATCGCCGCTCCGGAAGGAAGCGGCCAGGAAGCCACCGCCTCGACGCCGCAATAGCGCGCGTCGGCGCGACCGGCGACGAAAACCCAGCGGCGAGGGCGTTAGCGCTTCCTTAGCGGGGGCAAGCTATGGCGCATGCCATGACGTATCGATCGCAGGCTCCTGTCGGGTCGTCCGCAGGATGGGCCCCTGGCTCGACAGACGTCGGGCAGCAGATCGCCCGGCTTTGTCATGTGCTGAAGCTGGTCGAGAAGATCGCCGGCCGCACGCCGTGGCCGCGGGACGATACCACGCTCGACGATCATGCGCGGATCAGCAACGCCTATGGTCATGCCCCGCCGATCGTGCAGCGGCGCTTCGATGCGCTTGCCGGCGAGACCGCTGCCTGGGTGGCGACGGGCGTCGAGGCGCTCCTCGCCGCGGGCGACGAACCGGCACGCGCGGCCGCCGAGCAACTGGCGCGCGAGCTCGACCGTGCGATCGCCGGACTGAGCAAGATGCTCGGGGTCAAGCGTGAGCCGCGTTCCCTCTGAACGCAGGAGCCGAACCTCCCGCGCTCACGCTTCAGGCGGGCCTGGCCATTGCTTGATGCGGATGTCGCGCTGCGGATAGGGCAGCTCGATATTGTTTTCCTTGAACAGACGCCACAGCCGGTTGAGGATTTCCGACTGAACATTGCCGATCCCCGCCTCGGGGTCCTTGATCCACACCAATATCTCGTGGTCGACCGAGCTCTCACCGAACGCACGAAGCCACACGTTGGGCTTGGGCGTCTTTAGCACCCGCTCCGGCTCCATCGCCGCCTCGATCATCAATTCCTGCGCACGTTCCAGATCACAGCCATAGCCAACTCCTACCGGAATATGGACACGGACGTTGGGACTTGAATAGGACCAGTTCTCAACCTCCTGGGTCATCAGATTCTCGTTGGGAATCAGATGCTCCTTGCCGTCCCGCGTGACGACCGAGACCGCGCGGACGCCGATCTTGCTGACGTAGCCGATGCTGTCGCCGACGACGATCACGTCGCCGGGCTTGATCGAGCGGTCCATCAGCAGGATGATTCCGGCGATCAGATTGCCGAACGTCTTCTGGAGGCCGAAGCCGATCGCCAGCCCGAACGCGCCCGAAAAGACCGCGAGCGCGGTGAGATCGATGCCGAGCAGGTCGATGCCGATCAAGAAGCCGGCGACGACCAGCGCGACTCCGCCCAGCTTCTGGATGAGCAGTTGCTGGGTGGCGTCGAGCTGCGAGGCGTGCTTGATCGACTGGTTGAGCATGCGATAGACGAGCTTGAGGACCGCATAGATCGCCAGCATTGTGATGATGATCTCGATGCCGCTGAGCAGCGAGATGCGGGTCTTGCCGGCGTCGAAGCCGATTCGGTCGAGCACATCCGTCACCGGCCCAAGCCCGTTCAGCGCATCGGCGAGCAAGGCGATCAAGGTCACGCTGCCGAGCAGCAGCGAAACCCATCGCGAAATATGAAGGCCGCGCACGAAGCCGCCGACGAACAGCGCGGCCGAAGCGGCCATCGGCAAGCCGATGATGACCGCCGACAGCAGCGGCCAGTTGTCGGCCTTGATCGCAATCGCATAGACGAGCGCCGCGACCAGATAGCGGGTAAGCGCGCAGATGCGCTTCGCCATGCCTTCGTTGCGCGCTCCGGCATGCCGCTCCCACACATGGGCGAGCGCCGGGCCGATCGTGCGGCCGGCGAGGATTGCGGCGAAGCCGCCGAGCAGGACGATCGTCAGCGAGACGCCGGCGGAGACGAGCTGGGGGTAGGCAGGCAGCGCGACGGCGAGATCTGCTGCCGAGCGGCTCATCATTTTGCCGGATATGCGGCCAATGCCGCGCCGAGGTCCGCGATCAGATCGCCGACGTCCTCCAGCCCGATATGCAGTCTGACCATCGGCCCCTCCTGCGTCCGGGCGGTGGCGCTGCGCACCCGTTCCGGGTCGACCGGAAGCGCGAGGCTTTCATAGCCGCCCCAGCTGTAGCCGATGCCGAAAAGTTCGAGGCGATCGATCAGCTGCGCACGATCCTGATCATCACCGCCATCGAGGATGAACGAGAACAAGCCGGAGGCACCGCTGAAATCGCGCCGCCAGAATTCGTGCCCGGCGCACTCGGCAAAGGCCGGATGCAGCACGCGCGCGACCTGCGGCTGCTCGGCTAACCAGTGCGCGACCTCGAGCCCGGCTTTCTCATGCTGCCGCAAGCGAACGCCGAGCGTACGCAGGCCTCGCCCGGCCAGATAGGCGTCGTCGGGGCTGACGCACTGGCCGAACGCGCGGCTAGTCTGTTCGAGCTTGCCCCAGCAGGCTTCGTTCGCGCTCACCGATCCGAGCATCACGTCCGAATGGCCCACGATATATTTGGTGCAGGCGAGAATGCTGATGTCGACGCCGGCCGCGAAGGCTTGGAAGAACAACGGCGTCGCCCAGGTATTATCGATCAAGGTAACGATCCCGCGCCGCCGGGCGACTTCGCAGATTGCCGGGACGTCCTGGACTTCGAAGCTCAGCGAGCCGGGGCTTTCGAGGAAGATGGCACGCGTCGCCGGGCCGATCAGCTGCTCGATACCGGCCCCGATCAGCGGGTCGTAATAATGCGTCGTGATCCCCATCCGCTTGAGTACGCCATCGCAGAAAATGCGGCTGGGCGCGTAAGTGCTGTCGACCATCAGCAGCTCGTCGCCGGGGTTGAGCACCGACATCAGCGCGGTCGCGATCGCCGCGACTCCCGAGGGAAAGAGCCTGGTCCCCGCGGCGCCGGGATCGAGGTCGGTCAGGGCCTCGGCCAGCGACCATGTCGTGGGCGTGCCCTGCCGGCCATAATAAAGCGTGCCGTCCTTGGGCTGCGCCGCGCGCAGCGCCGCGACATTGTCGAACAGGATGGTCGAGGCACGATAGACCGGCGGATTGACGATGCCGCCGGTCCATTCCCGGCGACGCCCGCCGCGAACGATCCTGGTGTCCTGGCCGTGTCC
>JAQGLH010000250.1 GCA_028293005.1 Alphaproteobacteria bacterium | reverse complement strand
CAGGCGCCGGCGATAGTGCAACGGACAATTAATTTGGCGCAGCAGACACCGGTAAAGAGCATCCTGATCGCTGTTCCGAGCACGGGCGGCGTGATCAAGGCCAAGACCGCCGAAAGCTTGGTGCGCCTGGTGCGCAATCTGACCCGGGGCGGCGTTCATGCCGACATCAACAACATCGACGGCTCCGACATCGTTACGGTGCGCAATCTATATGCGAACATGGTTTTGAACGCGGAGCGGTGGGACAGCCTGCTGTTCATCGACTCCGACATGCAGTTCGAGCCCCACGTCGTCGCCAAGATGATCGGGCTCAACGTCGGGGTCGCGGCGGCGGCCTATACGACGCGCGAGATCGACCTCAAGAAGTTCGGCGAGGGGATGCGCGTTCATGGTGATCTCGACCGTGCCCGCGCCGAAAGCTCGCGCTTCAACGTAGTGCCGAGCTGGAACAAGAACAAAAAGACGGTCACGAAACGGCGCGGCGGCTTTTACACGATGGCCGCGGTAGCGATGGGAGTTTGCCTGATTCGGAAACAGGCGCTCGAGGCGATGGTGCGCGAAGCCGCGGTCGGCAAGCGGGTAGACGTGGTCGACGGAGTCGCGCGTCCCAGCTGGGGCTTCTTCGATTTCGAGAAAATCGGAGAGATCACGCTGCTCGAGGATTATTCCTTTTGCTATCGCTGGACGATGAAGATGGGCCGGCCTTTGTGGGTGTGCGTCGACGAGGACATCCGCCACCTCGGCGAATTCGCCTACACCGGCAAATATGACACGCTGCTCGACGTCAAATTCGTCGCGCCCGCGGCAAGCGGCGCAAGCCCCGACCTCGTACCGTCGGACGTCGCGGATCAATGACCGGCGCGGCGATGCTTTGGACCGCGGCGGCGAGCGCCGGTGCGGTGTCGCTGACGGCAGGATTGGCCGAGCGCCGCCGGGCGCGCCGGCGCGACATCGATCGGGTCGGCTGGGTGCCCTGGACATTGGTCCAGGTCATCGCGCTCGCGCTCGCCGCGATCCTCGCGGCCTATGCGATCAAGCTCTGAACGCTGGCCGCGCGGCGCTGGCTGCGTTGCGTGCGACGCGCCTTGCTCCCGATCCTCGCCAGCATCGTGGCTGTCAGGAGCATAGCCCGGCTGGCTAAGCCGGGCATGTCGTCTTAGAGATGCATCAAACAACTCTGAAGGTGGAATGGCCGGGATGGAAAGCAAGCGGGTGGCGAAGGCGGCCAATCAAAGTAACAATTCGGCCCTCGCGAAGGTCGTGGCCGCCATGGCCAAAGTTCCCGGCGTGTGCGCGATCGGACTCGGCGGCTCACGTTCGATCGGCACCGCGGATGCCACGTCCGATTACGACGTGATCATCTTTACCGAAACCGACGATAGCCTCGACACCGCTGCCGTTCATGAAACAGTCGTGGCGCTGGGCGGCCTCCTCAAGACATCCAAGCGACGGCCCGGCGAACCTTTGCTCGGGGA
The DNA here is from genome assembly GCA_028293005.1 of Alphaproteobacteria bacterium. Next base: position 1,950 of record JAQGLH010000250.1, on the reverse strand, counting down.
GCTTGCAATCGACGGCGCCCACCTCGAGCTGTTCTTTCGCAAGATCTCGATGATCAAGACCGAGATCGGGTCCGCGCGCAACGGACGGTTCAGCCGTGTCTTCAATCCGCTTCATGTCATCGGGCTGATTTCGACCATCACGATTAGCTACGCGACTTATTGCCTCCCGATCTGGGATCCCGAAGAGCGGCTGAAGCGGCTGATCGAAAGTGCTTTCCCTTATCCCGAGGCGCTCAGGATCCAGATGATCAAGAGCTTCCGCACCGAGGCGAAGACCGCGCTCACTTTCGCGGGCAAGGCGCGCTCGCCCGACGACGTCGCGCACATCGCCGGGCTCTACGCGCGCGTCACCTCGGCGTGGAACCTCGTGCTGTTCGCAGCCAATCGCCGCTACCCGGTGATCGACAAGGGCGGCCGACGCATCGTCGGCAACCTCCCGCAAAGCCCGGCGGATTTTACCGCCCGCACCAACGCGGTCTTCAAGGCGGTCGGCGCCGGCGATTTCAAAGGCGCATTCGCGCAGGCACAGGCGCTCCATGCCGAGGTGCTCGCGATTGCGGACGCATCGCAAAGCGAACGAATCGGAGACGCGGCGGCCTGATCCGCTTCGCTTCCGGCAACGGAAAAAATACCTGCCAGTCTCGCCCAAGGCCGCTGCGGCAACCGTTTCCTCGACATCCGAAGTCGGCGACGACTGAAGGGGCTCATCCGCTTTGACCCAGTTTTTTGCCGCAACGGCGATGGTCCGCGCCGACCTCGTGCCGCTCCTTGTGCGAACGAGGCGGCGCGCTTCGTCGTATTTATCTCGGTGAGGGTTGATTATTGCGCGCGGATGAACGAAACACCGTGCTGAACCATGCCCTCAAGGCGTGGGAAAACTATATTGCCTTGCCTGCTAAAGGGGAAAATAAATGCTTCGTTCGAAGGTTCAGCTGCTCGCCGCTGGCGTGTCCATCCTGGCGATCAATGCGGCGGCGCCCGTCCTCGCGGCTGTCGAGCATCGCCAAGACCAGGGTAAGTACCAGAACGGTACGACGAACATTTACGACGTGCCCGATCCGGCTTTCCCCGCGGACCCCGGCCCCCCCCCGGTCGGCCCAGACACCCATGGCGAAATCTTCATTGATCACGCCGGAGCAGCGGCGGCCGGCAATGCTGATGCCACCGTGTCGACCGATACGGGTGCCACCCCCGCTAACAATCCCGGCGAGATCCACCAGGACGCCTTCGGCGGCGCTTCCCCCAGCAACACGATCAACGTCAATTCGCTTTTGACGATTCACGCGGTTGCCGACGCGACCGGTTCGATCGCTGAGGCGGACGCGATCTTCAACAACGGCGCGAACGGTATCGCGCAGCACGCAGGTGCCAGTACTGCAGGTTCCGCCAACAACGACCTCAATGTCGCGACAGACACGGCCATCGCAACGGCGAACGCCGGAATCGACATCATCGCCAGGGCTAGCGCCCAAGCTACCGTGGGCAATGCGAGCGCCGATGCCTCGATCACCCAGGGAGCCGTCGAGCAGCAGATTTTCAGTGGCGCGACTGGTCGTAACGAAGTTCAGAACGACGGGGTGATCAACATCTTCGTCGACGCGGACGCCGTTTCCGACAACGGCAATGCCGCCGCGACCGCGAATCTCGACGGTTATGGCGTCGGCCAATATGTTGTCGCCGACCACGCCGAGAATGCCGTCCTCAACAGCAACACCCACGAAATCAATGTCAACGTCACCGCGAATGCGACGGCGGACGAGGGTGTTGCCAACGCCCAGGCGTCGCTCGAGATTGGCGTCGGCCAATGGGCAATCGGATCGAGCTTCGCGAACGGAACGATCGACAACAGCGGCGAGATCAATGTCACTGCCGCGGCGGTTGCGCACGGCAATGAAGCGATTGCGTCCGCGACCATGGGCTTCGGCAGCGGCACTGGGCTAAATCGCGAAG
>JAQGLH010000108.1 GCA_028293005.1 Alphaproteobacteria bacterium | reverse complement strand
CCGACATCGTCGCCGATGGGCGGCTGACCGGCTGGCTGCTCGACAGCGCGTCGGCGCGGCAGCTCGGGCTCGCGCCGACCGGTCATGCCATTCGCGGCGTCACCGGATCGCCCGGCGCGGGCACCAGCAACGTCGAGCTGCGGCCCGGGCCGCTCAGCAAAGCCGAGCTGATCGGCGACATCGGCCGTGGCGTTTACGTGACCGAGCTGATCGGCCACGGCGTCAACCCGATCACCGGCGATTACAGCCGCGGCGCCTCTGGCTTCATCATCGAGAATGGCAAGATCGGGGCGCCGGTCGCCGAGATCACCATCGCCGGCAATCTGATCGACATGTTCAGCGCGCTGCGGCCGGCAGACGATCTCGAATATCGCCGCGCGGTCAACGTGCCCACGCTGCGGATCGAAGGGATGACGGTCGCTGGTGCTTGACGAGGTTTCCCGCATCGCCTCCGAGGCCGGGCGGATCGCGCAGGCGCGCTGCGGAGGAGACTATGAGCGCTGGGAAAAGGTGCCGGGCCACCCAGTCTGCGCGGTCGACCTCGAGGTCGACGCCTTTCTGCGCCGCGAGCTCACCCAGCTCGATCCCGAAGCGGGGTGGCTGTCCGAAGAGACTCTCGACCTTTCGGACCGCATCGAACGAAGCCGCTTGTGGGTCGTCGATCCGATCGACGGAACGCGCGACTATCTTCGCGGCCGAAGCGGCTGGGCGGTGTCGGTCGCGCTCGTCGAGGAGCGCACGCCGATCCTCGGCGTGCTCGATGCGCCCGCGCGCGGCGAGCATTGGAAGGCCGGCAAAGGGCAGGGCGCCTGGCGCAACAATGAGCCGATCCGCGTCAGCGGCCGGCACGTCTTCGCCGGCGCGCGCGTTCCGGCCGACCAGCTGCCCGAGGTCGACGGCGATCTCGTCGCGGTCGAGCGGCCGAACTCGATCGCGCTGCGCATCGCGATGGTCGCGGCCGGCGAGGCGGACCTTGCGGTCACTTTGCGCTGGGGCTTCGAATGGGACATCGCCGCTGCGGCGCTGATCGCCAGCGAGGCCGGCGCCCGGGTCACTGGCGTGCTCGGCCAGCCGCTCGCGTTCAACAGTGCCGCGGGCTCGGCGTTCGGCGTGCTGGTCGCCACCCCGGACATCCACGCCGCCGCGATCGAGCGGCTCAGGGAAAGGGCAATGGACGCGGTTTAATAGCCGGCTCCACCTTGGTCATGCCAGCGTGCGCGGGCATCCAGCGGCCTTCGCATCCTCGCGCGATCGACAGCGAAGGTGCAATCGCCCTTCAAGTTACCTTCGCCAGTCCAAGCCTCGGGATGTCGATCTTCGGGCACCTATCCATCACCACATCGAGGCCCGCAGCTTCGGCGCGTTCCGCGGCCGCGTCGTTGATCACGCCGAGCTGGAGCCACACCGCCTTCGCGCCGACGGCGATCGCCTCGTCGACCGCTTCGCCGGCGGCCTGCGGACGGCGGAAGATGTCTACCATGTCGATCGGCTCGCCGATCTGGCTGAGCTCGCGCCAGACATATTCGCCATGGACATGCTCGCCGGTGATCTGCGGATTGACCGGAAACACGCGATAGCCGTGGTCCTGGAGAAATTTCATGACGCGGTAGCTGGCGCGGTCCGGCCGGTCCGACGCGCCGACCAGCGCGATGGTGCGCACCCGCGTGAGGAGGTCGGCAAGCGCGGCGTCTGAGCTGAGCGGCATAAGCGTCTCCCTTGCATCGGTGGAACGTCTATTTGCGCAACCGCTGGCGATCAGACAAGCGTCGGCGAGCGCTTCCGGTTCACTTCCTCGAGCACCATTGCCGCAATATGCGCGAAAATTTCGGCTTCCACGCCTTCGCCCGTGGCGGGCGGCGTGCCTTCATCGGAGGCGCGACGAATCGACAGCGTCAGCGGAATGCGGCCGAGGAAGGGAACGGCCATCGCCGCCGCCTCGGCTTCGGCGCCGCCGCTGCCGAACGGATCGGAGACCTCGCCGCAATGCGGGCAGGCATAGCCGGACATATTCTCGACCAGCCCAAGGATCGGCACGTCCATCTTGTTGAAAAGGTCGATTGCGCGCCTGGCGTCGATCAGCGCGAGATCCTGCGGGGTAGAGACGATCACCGCGCCGGCCGGCTTCCAGCGCTGGATCAGCGAGAGCTGGACGTCGCCGGTTCCCGGCGGAAGATCGACCACGATCAGCTCGCTGTCGCCCCATTCTCCCTCGATCAGCTGGGCGAGCGCGTTGGCCGCCATCGGCCCGCGCCAGGCCAGTGCGCGCTTCGCATCGACCAGCTGGCCGATCGACAGCATCCTGATGCCGTGTACCTCGACCGGAATCATCTTCTTGTTGGCTGCGTCGGGTTTATCGTGGTTGCCCATGATGCTCGGCTGCGAGGGACCATAGATGTCGGCATCGACCAGGCCGACCTTCTTGCCCATCCGGCCTAGCGAGATCGCGAGATTGGCCGCCACCGTCGACTTGCCGACGCCGCCTTTGCCGCTGCCGACGGCGATGATCGTCCGCCCGACCTTGTCGGCGGTCATCGCGACGCGGACCTCGCCGACTCCCGGCACGCCGGTCAGGGTGGCGCGAATCTGCTGCTCGAGCGTGTTGCGCATCGCGATCGGCAAGCCGGTGACATCGAGGACCAGCGAGACGATCCCCTGTTCCAGCCGCGGCGCCGTCACGCGCCCCGTGCCGACGATGTCGCCGCCGCCCGACGGGTCTTCGATGGTGCCAAGCGCGGAGACGATTGGGTTTGAATTCTCTGCCATCGGTCAGCCGATAAGGCCATCGACGCGCCTTGCCACTGTTTTTCCACCGACTGGCTTCCTATAAAGGCATTCATGAGAAAAATCCTTGGGTGGGGCTGGCGCCGCGGCGCTTCGTTGAACGAGAACAAGGGCGGGCCGTGGGGTTCGTCCGGAGGATCCAGCGACGGCGGAGGTGGCGGCGGCGATGGGCCGCGCAATCCCTGGGGGCCCCCGCCGCGCAAGGGGCGGCCCGTCGGCAACGTCACGTCGCTTGACGATTTCCTGAAGAAGAGCCGTGACCGCTTCGGCGGCGGCTTCTCCCGGGACGGACGCCCCTACTGGCTCTACGGCCTGGCGATCGTCGCCCTGCTGTGGGTGGTCTTCACCTCGATGCACATGGTCGGGCCGCAAGAGCGCGGCGTCATCACCCGGCTCGGAAAATATGCCGGGACGCTCGGTCCTGGCGTCGGCCTGTCGCTCCCTGCGCCGATCGACAGGGTGCAGAAGGTGGACGTCGAGGCGATCAGGACGATCGATATCGGTTCGGCCGAGCCGAGCGACGACAATCTGATCCTCACCCGAGATCAGAATTTGGTCGATCTCGCTTATTCGGTGCGTTGGAACATCCGCGACCCCGAACGCTATCTCTTTCAGATCGCCGATCTCGAGGAAACGATCGGCGAGGTGGCGCAAAGCGCGATGCGGGCGGTGGTCGCCAGCGTCACGCTCGACGACGCGATCGGATCCGGACGCTCCGACATCGAGCAACGCGTCGCGCTGCTCATGCAGCAGCTGCTCGACAGCTACGGCGCCGGCGTTGCCGTGCAAGGCGTCGCGATCAAGCAGTCGGATCCGCCGGCCGCGGTCAACGACGCGTTCAAGGAAGTCACCGCCGCGCAACAGGAAGCGCAATCCTACATCAACAATGCGCGTGCCACCGCGCTCCAGGTGACCGCCAAGGCGCAGGGCGAAGCGGCGGCGTTCGACAAGGTCTACGCCCAATATAAGCTTGCACCCGACGTGACTCGCCGGCGCATGTATTACGAGACGATGGAGGATGTCCTGTCGAAGGTCGACAAGACCATCATTGAAGCACCGGGCGTGACGCCCTATTTGCCGCTGCCGGAAATCGCCGGCCGGCCTCAAGCAAAGCAGAGCCAGTGACCGAACGTTTCCTGCGCAACCCGCTCGCGCTCGCCTTCCTCGCCATTATCCTGCTCGTCCTGGTCGGCAGCACCTTCGCGGTGGTGCCCGAGACCAAGCAGGCGGTCATCGTCCGGTTCGGCGAGCCCCAGCGCATCATCAATCCCTATCGCCCCGGCCAGGAATTCGGCCGGACCGGAGCCGGGCTGATCGCGCGCTGGCCGTTCATGGACAATATCGTCTGGATCGATAAGCGCATCCTCAGCGTCGACATGGACCGCCAGCAGGTGCTGTCGACCGATCAGCTTCGGCTGCAGGTCGATGCCTTCGCGCGCTATCGCATCGTCGATCCGCTCCGCATGTACATCTCCGCGCGACGCGAGGACCGGGTCAGCGAGCAGCTTCGCCCGATCCTCGGATCCGCGCTGCGCAACGAGCTCGGCAAGCGCCCGTTCGCCGCGTTGCTCAGCCCGGAGCGCGGCCAGCTGATGAACAATATCCAGACTGCGCTCAACCGCGTCGCGCGCCAATATGGCGCGGTGATCGTCGACGTGCGGATCAAG
>JAQGLH010000106.1 GCA_028293005.1 Alphaproteobacteria bacterium | reverse complement strand
CGCACGGTCGAGACGATCCTCGATGGCACCCCTTCGACGCCGTTCCTCAAGCATGGCGACACGGTTCGTATCTGGATGGACGACGAAGAGGGCCATCCGCTGTTCGGGACGATCGAGCAAACGGTCGTGGCGGCCTGAAGCGCGGCGTAGATGGCCGAGCACCGGTGAAGCGGCGTCATCACCTTGCGTCGTCGCCGGAGCGGGTTCACAGGCGCGGCATGAAGCGGCTTTTCCTTGTCGTCGCGATCGCCGCAGTGGCGAGCACCGCGTCCGCCAGGGCGCCGCGCGAGATCAGCGACGGGGTTTCGGAGGCGTCGCTGCGTGCGGTCGTCGAACGGCTGGTGAGCTTCGGCACGCGCCATACCTTGTCGTCGCAGGCCGACCCCAAGCGTGGGATCGGCGCCGCGCTGCGGTGGAGCGATAGCGAGCTTCGCGCTTATTCGCACGCCTGCGGCGGCTGCCTGACGATCGCAACGCCATCGGACGTCGTCACCGGCACGCGGGTGCCGACTCCGACCAGGGTCAGCGATGTCATCGCCGTGCAGCGGGGCACCAAGGATCCCGAACGGGTCGTGATCATCGCCGGTCACATCGACAGCCGCGTCAGCGACGTGATGAACGCCACGTCCGACGCACCCGGCGCGAACGACGACGGTTCGGGGTCGGCGGCGGTGATCGAAGCGGCGCGGGTGCTTTCGCGTCACAAATTCCCGGCGACGATCGTCTATGCTCTGTTGTCCGGGGAGGAGCAGGGGCTGCTCGGCGGCAAGGTGCTCGCGGACTATGCGCGGGCCCAGCGCTGGCAGGTCATGGCGATGCTCAACAACGACATCATCGGCAACAGCTGCGACTCGGACGGCCTGCGCGACGCGGGCCACGTCCGCGTCTTCTCCGAAGGCACGCGCGCCGATGCCACGCCCGAATTGATCGCCGCGCAGCGCAGCCGCGGCGGAGAGAATGATTCGCCGTCGCGCAATCTTTCGCGCTTCGTCGACGGCCTCGCCGACGAGCTTGGCCTTGGTCTCGACGTCCGCCCGATCTGGCGCAGCGACCGGTTCGGCCGCGGCGGCGATCATCTCCCCATGCTCGAGGCAGGCTTCCCCGCGATCCGCTTCACCGTCGCGGTCGAGAATTACGACGCGCAGCATCAGGATCTGCGGACGCGAGACGGGGTGGCTTACGGCGACACCATCGAGCGAATGGATTTTCCCTATCTGACCAAGGTCGCGCGGCTCAATGTGGCGGCGCTTGCCGCGCTTGCTTCCGCCCCGCGCGTGCCGGCGCCCACCGCCGAAGGAGCGGTCGAGCGCGACACGACGCTCAGCTGGAGCCCGATCGCCGCTGCGGCGCGCTATCGCATCAGCTGGCGTCCGACCGATGCGGCGGCTTGGACGAACAGCGAAATCGTCCCGGGCGGCGTCACGCGGCATGTCCTCAAGGGCATAAGAGTGGACGACTGGATCTTCGGCGTCTCGGCGATCTCCGCCGACGAATATGAAACGCCGGTCGCCTCGGCCGTCCCCGGCGGCGAATTCGGATCCTTGCCGCAGGTGTCGCCAGCGCGCCGCGAAGGAACCAAGCCCCAGCCGCCGCGTCATTGAGGCACATGGCACGCAAGCAGATCAGAACAGGCCTTCCCACCCGCGAGCAGGTGCTCGAATTCATCGCGAGTTCGGACCAGCCGGCGGGCAAGCGCGAGCTTTCGCGCGCGTTCGGCCTCTCCGGCGCCGACAAGATCGCGTTGAAGCAGCTGCTTCGCGACATGGGCGACGAGGGCCTGATCGAAGCCACTCCGGGACGCGCGTTCAACAAATTGGGCGGTGTGCCCAAGGTCACGGTGCTGCGTGTCGTCGACATCGACGACAGCGGCACCGTGTGGGCGGTGCCCGAGCGGTGGGAAGCCGACGCACCCGAGCCGCGCCTGCGCGTCCAGGAACGCGGAAGGGGAGGCGCGCTTGGACCGGGCGACCGCATCCTCGCGCGCACCGAGCAGCGGGGCACCGGCTATCTCGCGCACATCATGAAGAAGCTGCTCAAGGGCAGCGAACTGGTGCTCGGCGTCGTCTATCAGGAAGGCGACAATTTCTGGCTTCGCCCCGTCGAGAAGAAGGAAAGGCGCGAACTCCCTATCTCGGACCGCGGCAAGGCCGAACCGGGCGATCTGGTGCTCGCCGAGAAGGTCGGGCGCCCGCCGCGGATCAGCGCGCGAGTGGACGCCGTGCTTGGTGATCCGTTCGCCCCGCGCAGCTTCAGCCTGATCGCGATCCACAAATATGGCATTCCACACGAATTCCCCGAGCCGGTGATCGCCGAAGCGGAGCGTGTCGCGAGGCTCGACCTCGGCGACCGCGAGGACCTCACCCACCTGCCGATCGTCGCGATCGATCCGGCCGATGCGCGCGACCATGACGATGCGGTCTGGGCGGAGCGGGACGACGATCCGGATAATCGGGGCGGCTGGCGCGCGATCGTCGCGATCGCCGATGTCAGTTTTTATGTTCGGCCCGGCTCCGCGCTCGACAAGGAAGCACGCAAGCGCGGCAACAGCGTCTATTTCCCCGACCGCGTCGTGCCGATGCTGCCCGAGACGCTGAGCGCACACGTCTGCTCGTTGAAGGAAGGCGAGGACCGCGCGGCGCTCGCGTGTCATCTCAAGATCGGCGCCGAGGGCCAGCTCAAGAGCTGGCGCTTCACCCGCGCGCGCGTCCGCAGCGCCGCCAACATCGCCTATGAGGATGCCCAGGCGGCGATCGACGCGGTTCAGGCCGCCGCGGACGCGCAAGAGGAGGCGATCGAGGTCGCGTCGCCGACCTGCTACTTCTCCGAAGCGGACATGAACCCGCCCGATCTGCCGGTGTCGCGTGAGTTGATCGAAAGTGCGCTGAAGCCGCTGTGGGCCTGCTGGCGCGCGCTGGCCCGCGCGCGCGTCAAGCGCGCACCGCTCGATCTCGATCTTCCCGAACGCCAGGTGATGCTCGACGAAAAGGGGAGGATCACATCGGTCGCGCCGCGCGAGCGCCTCGATTCGCACCGGCTGATCGAGGATTATATGATTGCCGCCAATGTCGCCGCGGCGAAGGCGCTCGAAGCAAAGAAGGCGCCGGTGATGTACCGCGCGCACCAGCCGCCGAGCCGCGAGAAACTGGTGGCGCTCAAGGATTATCTCAAGACGTTCGATGTCGAGTTCGCCTTGGGACAGGTGATTCGTCCCGACACGTTCAACCGGATCATCGAACAGATCGGCGATGCCGAGTTCCGGCCGCAGATCATGGAGCAGATCCTGCGTACCCAGACGCAGGCCTATTACGGCCCCGAGAATGTCGGTCATTTCGGCCTCGCTCTCGGCAGCTACGCGCATTTCACCAGCCCGATCCGACGTTATTCGGACCTCATCGTCCATCGCTCGCTGGTGCGCTCCTATCGCCTCGGAGAGGGTGGGCTGACCGACGCCGATGCCGAGGCGATGGAAGTGACCGGCGAGCTGATCTCGCAGCTCGAACGGCGGGCGATGCAGGCGGAGCGCGAGACGCTCGACCGCTACGTCGCCGCCTATCTCTCGGAGCGGGTCGGTGAGCTCGTCGATTGCCGGATCACCGGCGTGCAGCCGTTCGGCTTCTTTGCCACCGTCGAGGGTCTCGGCGGCGACGGCCTCGTCCCGGTTTCGACGCTCGGGGCGGAATATTTCCACTATGACGAGGCGACCCAGACGCTGACCGGCGAGGAAAGCGGCACTCGCTTCGAGCCGGGCCAGCGTCTCAAGCTGAGGCTCGCCGAAGCCAATCCGGTGAGCGGCGGGCTGCGGTTCGAGCTTCCCGATGCGTCAGGCGGCGGCCACCGCCCGGCGCGCCGCGACGGGCGGCGCGGCGCCCGGCCCGAGCGTAAGGGGCCCGAGCGCAAGGGACCAGTCCGGGGCAAGCGCGGTAGACCCGCAAACATCCGCCATCAGGGCAGGTAGGCTGGCGCAGGGCCAGCCGCGATCGAGGAGGCTCAGGATGGATTCGAAAAGTGGGCGTAAAGGCGGCAATCGCGAGAGTCCGCCGAAACGGGAGGACCCTGAGCCCGAAGAGCTCGAGATCGATGCGGCCAACGATGCGGCCGGGGGCCCGACCACCGCCTCGCACAGCGCCGGGCTTTCATCCTCGCTCCGGGCGAAGGACGAAGCGGCTGAGGATGCTTCCAACGAAGTGGCGGGGGCGCGCAAGGACCCGTAGGTCGGCACCAGCGGCTTGCGCGAGCCGCGGATATAAAAAAGGGGCGGAAGGCTGATGCCTTCCGCCCCTTTTTCGGAAAGAGCGCGTTTCTTACGAAACGGCCATGTTGTTGGTCACGTTGGTGAAGGTCGTGGTCAGTTTCGAGCCGAGGCTCCTCATCGCGGTGACGGCGGCAACGGCGATCAGCGCGGCGATGAGGCCGTATTCAATCGCAGTGGCAGCTTTGCTGTCTTTGATCATCTTCAAAAAAGTCATAGCCCTGTCCTTGTTCCTTTGCGCACGTCCACATGGCCCGTCGGACGGACCTCGTGCACGGATCAAATTAAGCAGGGCAGGTTGATTAAGTGTTAAACCGGCGGCCGTAAGCCCGTAAAAACGACCTTAATTTCCGTCTAACTGCCT
>JAQGLH010000105.1 GCA_028293005.1 Alphaproteobacteria bacterium | reverse complement strand
GCGCTGGAGCATTTCCGCCCAATCCTGGCTTTCGGTGCCGCCTGCGCCGGCATTGACCTCGACATAGGTGTCATTGGCATCGACCTCGCCGGCGAGCAAAGCCTGGACCTTGGCCCGCTCGGCGCGTTCGGCGAGCGCGGCGAGCGCGGCAACCGCGTCATCGACCAGCGCATTGTCGCCCTCGGCCTCCCCCATCTCGATCAGCTCGACATTATCGTCGAGCTCCTGCTGGATCACACGCGTCGCGTTGACCGCTTCGTCGAGGCGTCGCCGCTCGCGCATCACCTCCTGCGCCGCCCTGGCATCGTTCCACAGCGACGGGTCCTCGACGCGCTGATTGAGCTCGTCGAGGCGGCGCAGCGCGCGGTCCCAGTCGAGGAAGCGGCGGAGGAGGTCGATCGCAGACTTGATCTGGTCGACATGGGTTTGCGCTTCAGCGCGCATCTTGTTTCCTTACAGACTTAAACGGGCACAAGCGGCGGGTTAGTAAATCCCGCCCTCTTGTTGCAAGAAATCGCTGTCCTGGCGTTGCACGGCCTGCCGCGCGGACGAGCGCTGCTTCTCGGCGGCGGCACGTTTGTCGAGCTCGTCGCGGCGGATCGAGCGGCGCGGCTCGCTCTCGGGCTTGAATGCCTCCCAGATCACCGCTGCTTTCGGATCGTCCGATGGCGGCCAGGCGCCGAACACCTTACGGCCCGAACGCCGGTCGATGCGCACCATCCTGATCCCGGCCGGCGCGCGGAACGGGGTCGGTGGCACGTCCTTGAACGCAGTCTGGGCGAATTGCTTGAAGATCGGCGCGGCCAGCGTGCCGCCCTGCGCATAGCCGCCCATCGGCCGGGGCTGGTCGAAACCCATATAGACTCCGGCGACGAGATCGGGGCTGCCGCCGATGAACCAGACGTTGGTCGGGCCGCTGGTGGTGCCGGTCTTGCCGAACAGCGGGCGGCCGAGCTCGCGCAGCGTCTGGGCGGTCCCGCGCTGCACCACGCCCTCGAGGATGTGGATCATCTGGTAGGCGGTCATCGGGTCGAGCAATTGCTTGGTGCGCAGCGGTGGGCGCGGCATCGGCCGTCCGTCCCAGTCACGCGCGTTGCAACGGTCGCACGGGCGCGTGTCGGCGCGGTAGATAACCTTGCCGTTGCGGTCCTGGATATAGTCGATCAACGTCGGCTTGAGCTCCTTGCCGCTGTTGGCGAGCATCGCGAACGCGTTGGTCATCCTCAGCACGGTCGTGTCGCCCGCGCCGAGCGCGATCGCCAGATAGGGTGGGTAATCGCCGACTCCGAGCCGCTTGGCGAGCTTGACGACCTTGCCCATGCCGGTCTGGTTCGCGGCGCGCACCGTCATCAGGTTGCGCGATTGCTCGATCCCCCAGCGCATCGTTTGCGGTCCCGCGTTACTGCCGGAGAAATTGCGGAAGCATTTCTGGCCAAGGCCGGCACCCTGCCAGACGCAGAACGGGCCATCGACGATGATCGATGCCGGGGTCATGCCGTTGTCGAGCGCGGCCGAATAGACGACCGGCTTGAACGTCGAGCCCGGCTGGCGCTGGGCCTGGGTGGCACGATTGAATGCCTCGCGCCCACTCATCGCGAAACCGCCCTGCATCGCCAGCACGCGCCCGGTCGAAACTTCCTCGGCGACCATGCCGCCCGACACTTCGGGGATCCAGCGCAACGCGTAGCTGTTGCCGTCGGGCTTGACTGCGACGATCATCCCGGGCCGGAGGAAGTTGAACGCCGCGGTCTGGGTGCCGCGCTTGGGCATCGATGCGGCCGAGGCGGGCAGGCTTGCGGTGGTGCCGTCGGCGAAGCCGATCGTCGCTTCGCTCGCGGCCTTGTCGACCACCACCGCGGCGCGCCAATCGGGGTAGCCGACGCCGTAATCGGCGAGGGCGAGCTGGTTGCGCCAGTCGCGTGACATATCGACGCTGAGGCCGGAATCGCGCCAGCCGCGGCCGTGGTCGTAGCGCATCAGCGCGTCGCGCAGCGCCGTCTCGGCCGCCCTTTGCATCGGCACGTTGAGCGAGGTCCGCACCCACAGCCCGCCGGTATAGACGCCGTTCGGCCCTTTTTCGGTCTTCTCGCCATAGCGCTGGACGAGCTGGCGCCGCACTTCCTCGACATAATAGCCGCCGATGTTGCGGAAGCCGTAGCCGCCGCCCTTGATCGTGCCGATTGGCGCCAGGCTCGCGGCGTTACGTTCGGCCGCGGTGATATAGCCGTTGCGCTCCATTTCGTTGAGCACATAATTGCGTCGAGTGAGCGCGCGAGCGGCGTAGCGTTCGGGGCTGTAATTGTTCGGCGCCTTGGGGAGGACGGCGAGATACGCCATTTCCGGCAAGGCCAGCTGGTCGACGTCCTTGTTGAAATAGGCCCGCGCAGCCGATTGCACGCCATAGGCGTTGCGGCCGAGGAATATCTCATTGAGATAAAGCTCCAGGATCTGCTGCTTCGAGAGGACATTCTCGATGCGGCGGGCGAGGAACGCCTCCTTGATCTTGCGCGTGATCGAATATTCGTTGCCGAGCAGCAAATTCTTCGCGACCTGCTGGGTGATCGTCGAGCCGCCGCGCGCGCGCTCGCCCGACCCCATCTTGCGCACATAGTCGAATACGGCGCCGAACACGCCCGGATAGTCGATGCCGCCATGGCTGAAGAAGGTCTTGTCCTCGGCCGAGACGAAGGCTTCGATGAGCCGCGGCGGGAATTCCTCATATTGGAGCTCGACGCGGCGTTCGCGCGCGAAGCTCTGGACCGGCTCGCCGTTGATATCGCGCAGGTTGGTCGGCAGCGGCGGCTGATAGGTGAGCAGCGACTCCGCCGACGGCAGCCCGCGCGCGAACAGCAGCCACAGCAGAACATAGCCGACGAGCGGCACCGCCGCCGCGAACACCGCCACGCGTCCCCAGCGGTGCGCCCAGATGCGCCGAGCGACCTCGCGCCAACGTTGGGTCTCGCGGAGAAGGGTTAGTCTTGCGCTGGTGCCGGAATCTGCAGTCATTCGGACCAGCCTCTACAAGATGAAGTTTGCGCGGTGAAGCCGCAGATTCGCGAACGGCCACGGTGGCGCGGCCCCTGCGCCGGCGCGTGCCGGGGCGGCAAGGCGCTCAGCTCGTGCCGGGCCGGGCCGATCGGACATCGGACATGCGGCGCGCGAAATGTGCTTCGATCGCGCGGCGCAGGCCGGTCGCTATCTGCCTCTGGCCTTCGCGCGAATGGATATAGGCGACGTCGCGCGGGTGGGTGATGTAGCCGGCCTCGAACAGGATCGAGGGAACATCGGGCGCCTTGAGCACCACGAACGAGGCGAAGCGGTGATAGACCGGCCGGAACGGGATGAACGGCGCGGCCTCGCGATAAAGGGCGCGCGTGAAATCGGCCGAGACGCTCATGCTCTCGCGCTGGGCGAGGTCGATCAGGATGCGATTGACGTCGGCATCCTTCGCGGCCGGCCCGACGCCGCCGATGATGTCGACCTTGTTCTCGCGGGCGGCGAGCAGCGCCGCCTCGCGGTCGGAGGCGACCTCGGACAAGGTATAGATGGTCGCCCCGCTCGCGTCGGGATTGGGCGCCGCGTCGGCATGGATCGAGATGAACAGATCGGCTTTCAGCCGCCGCGCGATTTCATAGCGGTCGCGCAGCTCGAGGAAGCTGTCGTCGTTGCGCGTGAGCGCGACGCGGACGCGTCCCGATGCGATCAACCCGTCGCGCAACGCTCGCGCAAGTGCGAGCGTGACATATTTCTCCCGCTGACCGCCGAGCGGAGAGATGGCACCCGGATCGCGGCCGCCATGGCCGGCATCGATCACCACCAGCGGGCTGTTCGGCCGCCTCGCTTCGGACACCGGCGGCAGCTTGAAGTTCGGATCGTTGCGGGCGCTGTCGAGCGGAATCGTGACGCCGTCGGCCTTGCCGCCGCGCGGCAGCACGAACGGCGGCACGAAGCTCAGCAGGGCCGCGAGCAGGAAGGCGAATAATTCCACGCTCGCAACTTGCCGCGTCGAGGTCGCCCTGGTCCAGCAAAATAGGTGAAGCAAATCGGGGGGCGTTGGGAGGCGCGAAACAGGGGGGACAAAACGCGTATGGAAGCCATTCAGCTTAGCGGTTGCTGGTTGCCCGATCAGATGCTAGCAACCCATGGTCGGCCAGCCACGGGCGAGAAATCTTCTCGCGGCAGGCCGAGCGATTGGCGCCGGCAGCTTTGATCAACGCCGGCCATCTAGGTTGACGCTGCATGAGGTATTTTCTCCCCGAGTCCCAACGCCCCCTGCGGGGTTCTGGCGTGGCCTCGGGAGCTTTGCGGCCGGCGACGAAAGCCGGCCTGCCCCACGCAGCAGAGGCACAGTTTTTCATACCAACCCGGACATTGATGGGACGCGCTTCTGCGCTTCCCCCGTCCTTATACAAGCGCGCGCGCACCCCGTGTTCACGAGCAGCGCGCGTGTGGAGTGATTTTAATGACAATGCGCATGTTGATCGACGCGCGCCACCAGGAAGAGACACGGGTGGCGGTCGTCAAAGGAAACCGGATCGAGGAATTTGATTTCGAGTCCGCCGAGCATAAGCAGCTCAAGGGGAATATCTATCTAGCCAAGGTCACTCGCGTCGAACCGTCGCTCCAAGCGGCGTTCGTCGATTATGGCGGCAATCGCCATGGCTTCCTCGCTTTCAGCGAAATTCATCCCGATTATTACCAGATCCCGAAGGAGGATCGCGAGGCGCTGCTCCGCGAGGAGGCCGAGCATGCCGCCGAGGAAGCCGCGCTGCGCGCCGCCGAGGACGGCGACTACGAGCGCGCTTACGACGACGGCTACGAGCGCAGGGACGAGGCCGAGGAAGTCGCCGACTCCCATGAGCATGACGAGGAAGACGACGAGGCCGCGCCTGCCGCGCCCGAGGAAGCCGAGAGCGCGAGCGAGGAAAATGCCGCGGAGACGCTGCGCAAGAAGCGCCAGGCGCTCCGCCGTCGCTACAAGATCCAGGACGTTATCCGCCGCCGTCAGGTGCTGCTCGTCCAGGTCGTCAAGGAGGAGCGCGGCAACAAGGGCGCCGCGCTGACCACCTATCTCAGCCTCGCCGGCCGTTATTGCGTGCTGATGCCCAACACGTCGCATGGCGGCGGAATCAGCCGCAAGATCTCCAACGGCGCCGACCGCAAGCGGCTCAAGGCGATCATGGCGGATCTCAATCTGCCGTCGACGATGGGCTGCATCGTGCGGACCGCCGGCCTGTCGCGCACCAAGACCGAGATCAAGCGCGACTTCGACTATCTCGCCCGGCTCTGGGATGAGATCCGCGAGAGGACGCTCAAATCCTCGGCCCCGGCGCTGATCTATGGCGACAGCGACCTGATCAAGCGCGCGATCCGCGACATCTACAATCGCGACATCGACGAGGTGATCGTCGAGGGCGAGGAAGGCTATCGCGCGGCGCGGTCGTTCATGAAGCTGCTGATGCCGAGCCACGTGCGGCGCGTGACGCTCTATTCCGATCAGGTGCCCTTGTTCCAGCGCTTCGGCGTCGAGGACCAGCTTGCCGGCATGTACCAGCCGCTCGTCCAGCTGAAGTCCGGCGGCTATCTGGTGATCAACCCGACCGAGGCGCTCGTCTCGATCGACATCAACTCCGGCCGTTCGACGCGCGAGCACAATATCGAGCAGACCGCCTATGCGACCAACATTGAGGCGGCGCACGAGATCGCGCGTCAGCTGCGGTTGCGCGACATGGCTGGGCTGGTCGTGATCGACTTCATCGACATGGAGTCGAACGGCCACATCCGCAAAGTCGAAAAGGCGGTGAAGGACGCGCTCAAGAACGATCGCGCGCGCATCCAGGTCGGCCGGATCTCGTCGTTCGGCCTGATGGAGATGAGCCGCCAGCGCTTGCGCACCGGCGTGCTCGAAGCATCGACCAGGCCCTGTCCGCATTGCGAGGGATCCGGGCTGATGCGCACCGCCTCTTCGGCGGGACTTTCGGCGCTGCGGATGCTCGAGGATGAGGCCGCGCGCGGGCGCGGCAGCCGCATCATCCTGCGTGCCGGCCGCGAGGCGGCCGTCTACGTCCTCAACCGCAAGCGCCGCGAGATCGCCGAGGTGGAGGAACGTTACGGCGTGCTTGTCGAGGTGTTGATCGACGAGTCGCTCGAAGGCGCGAAGATGAGTGTCGAGGCAGTCGGACCGCCGCCCGTGGAGCGGCCGCGGATCGAGGCGCCGCCGGCCGCGATCGTCGACGAGGACGACCTCCTCGACGAGGAGGATGAGCAGGAGGAGTTCGAGGACGAGGACGAAGACCGCGCCGAACTCGACGACGACAGCGAAGAGGAGCCCGCGCGCGAGCAGGAAGCCGGCGAGGAGCGCCGGCCCGATCGGCCGCGAGTCGAAGGCGACGACGGCGAGCACGGCCGCAAACGCCGCAGGCGCCGGGGACGGCGCGGCGGCCGCAGAAGGGGCCGCGAGGAAGGCGATTTGGAGCATGGCGATCGTCCGGCGCACGCCGACGAGCATGCCGACGAGCGGATCGGGGACGAGCCAGGCAGCCACGAGCCTGCGACCCGTGAGCCTGCCACCCACGAGCGCGTTGCGGACGAAGGCGGCGATCAGGGTGTTCCGGTCGAGGCCGAAAGCCAAACGTCGTCCACCGCCGAAGCCGCTCCGGTCGAGGAAGGCGAGGGCCGCAAGGGCCGTCGCCGGCCACGCGCACGGCGCAAGGACGCGGCCCAAAGCCCGTCCCAAGAGTCGCCGCGCGATTTGGACGTGACCGAGACGCCCGCAACGGCGGAGGCTGCGGCTGCCGGACCAGCCGATGCCGCTGTGGCGGAAAGCACGCCACCGGCCGTCGAGAAGGCGCCTGCAAAGGCCCGGCGCGGTCGGCGCAAGGCTGCGGCTGAGCCGGCTCAGCCCGTTGCGGCGCCTGAGGCCGAGCCAGCGGCTACCGCGCCCGAGGCTGCCAACGATGGGGCTGCCGACGAGGGGGCTGCCAACGATGGGGCTGCCAACGGCGGGGAACAGGTGAAGCCGGCGCGCCGCAGGAGCCGCGCCAAAGCGGTGGCGGGGACGGCTGTTGCCGAACCGGCCGAGCAAGCATCGGCACCTGACGCATCGGCTTCGGTGCCGTCCGCACCCGAACCGCCGGTGCTCGATCGCACGCCTGCGCGCGAGGAGGCCCCGGTAACGGCCGATGTCGGCAGCTTGCGCGACAATTCCGGCGAGCGGCCCGACGAGGGCGATGACGCCGTCCAGGGTGACGGCTCGCCGCGGCGGGGCTGGTGGCAACGCACATTCGGCGCCTGACCAATCGTGATAAGGGGGTGCGGTCTTGGGCCGCGCCCCTTTTTCATCAGGCGTTCAGCTGCCGGTAGGGATAGGTCAGCATGGCCGATAACATCCGACCGCAGCGCAGGCATTCCCCTTTCGTCGTCCGACTGGCGATGCTCATCGTCCTCAGCCTTTCGCTGGTCGCGCGCCCGGCGATGGCGCAGGCGATCCTCCGTGACGCCGAGACCGAGTCCCTGTTCCAGGATATGTCGCGGCCGATCTTCCAGGCCGCGGGCCTCCGGCCCGAGAACGTCCAGATCGTCCTGATCAACGACAGGACGATCAACGCCTTCGTCGCCGGCGGACAGATGATCTACATCCATTCGGGGCTGATCACTGCGGCCGACGACGTCAACCAGGTCCAGGGGGTGGTCGCGCACGAGCTCGGTCATATTACCGGCGGGCACGTCATCCGCATGAACGAGGGAGTGAAAGCCGCGACCGGAATCATGCTGCTTTCGCTTCTGCTCGGCGCAGCGGCGATGGCGGCGGGCAGCGGCGACGCCGGGATGGGGATATTGGCCGCTGGCCAGCAGGCCGCGATGGGCAAGTTCCTCGCGTTCAGCCGCCTCCAGGAATCGAGCGCAGATCTGGCCGGGGCCAGCTATCTCGAAAAAGCCGGGATCAGCGGCAAGGGATCGCTGGCGTTCTTCAAGAAGCTGCAGAACCAGGAGTTCCGCCTCGCGATCCCGCAGGAGGACAGCTATGCCCAGACCCATCCGCTATCGGGCGAGCGGATAGCGGTGCTCGAGGGTCTCTATCAAAAATCGCCAGCATGGAACGCGCCGGTCGATCCGAAGCTCGAGGAAAGGTTCGAACTGGTCAAGGCAAAGCTGGGCGGCTTCGTCGACGATCCGCGCCAGACCTTGATCAAATATCCGGAACGCGACCACAGCCTCCCCGCGCGCTACGCGCGCGCTTACGCGTGGCACAAGAGCGCCTATCCGGAGAAGGCCAATGAAGAAGTCGATAGCCTGGTGCGCGAGCGACCGAACAACCCCTTCTTCCTCGAATTGAAGGGCCAGATCCTGCTCGAATCGGGCAAACCCGCCGAGGCGCTCGAATCGCTGCGCCGCGCCGTCTCCCTCGCACCCAACCAGCCGCTGATCGCGTCATTGCTGGGACATGCGCTGATTGCGACGGAGGACGAGAGCAACTTCGCTGAGGCGAAGCAGGTGCTGCGCGCCGCGGTGGCGCGCGACAACAGCAATCCGTTCGCGTGGTATCAGCTCGGTATCGTCTACGAGCATGATGGCGACCATGCCCGCGCGGCGCTCGCTACTGCCGAGCGCTACAATCTCGAAGGGGAGTCGCGATTGGCGATGACGAGCGCCGAACGCGCGATGGTCGAGATACCGCGGGGGACGCCCGACTGGATACGCGCGCAGGACATCGCCATGGTCTCGCGCACCGCGGTCGAGAAGGAAAAGAAGAAGTGAGCGATGCGCCCGTTTCGCGCGGTCCCGTCGGACGTTCGAAACGCAGCAGGATGATCGCGCTGGTCGCGGCGCTGATCGGGGTCTCGGCGATCGCGTTGGCGGCGACCCGAAGCGGCATGCACTATGCTGTGAGCGGCTTTGCGGCGGATCCCGATCGCGCAAGGATCGAACAGGTCGTCCACGATTATATCCTGGCGCATCCCGAAATCATCCCCGAGGCGATGAAGCGCCTGCAGGAGGGCGAAATTGCCAAGGCGGTCGAGGCGCACCGTGCCCGCTTCGAGACGCCGTTCGCGGGCGCTTGGGCGGGGGCGAAGAAGGGCGACGTCGTGCTCGTCGAATTCTTCGATTATGCCTGCGGCTTCTGCCGCGCGTCGAATCCCGACATCGCGCGCCTCCTG
>JAQGLH010000093.1 GCA_028293005.1 Alphaproteobacteria bacterium | reverse complement strand
CTGATGGAAGATGCCGGCGAATTCGTTGGCGATGTAGCCGGCCCCGGCGATGACGATGCGCTTGGGCACCGCATCGAGGTGGAATGCCTCGTTCGAGGTGATGCCATGCTCGGCACCCGGAAAGGTCGGGACGACAGGCCGGGCGCCGGTGGCGATGAGGATCGTCCTGGCGGTGACCTTGCGCCCGCCGGCGAGCTTGACCTCGTTCGCGCCGGTGACGGTCGCGCGCTCCTTGATCACCTCGACATGATGATTTTCGAGCGTCTGGGTATAGAGGCCTTCGAGCCGCGACACTTCGCTCAGCACGTTGTCGCGCAACGTCACCCAGTTGAAATGGCATTCGGGCACTTCCCAGCCGAAACGCCGCGCGTCCTGCAGATCCTCGGCGAAATGCGCGCCGTAGACGAGCAATTTCTTGGGGACGCAGCCGCGGATCACGCAGGTGCCGCCGACCTTATGCTCCTCGGCCACCGCGACCCTGGCGCCGTGCGCGGCGGAAACGCGGGAGGCGCGCACACCGCCCGAACCGGCGCCAATCACGAACAGATCATAATCGAAACTCACTAAGCACCTCCAAATGTGCGCGCGATCAGCGCTTCGGTCGAGCGATCGAAAGCGGCGGCTTCGCCGCTGTCGATCGATGTCGCGATCTGCTTGCCCAGCTCCACGCCGAACTGATCGAACGGGTTGATGCCGAGCAGCACCGCATTGGCGAAGGTGCGATGCTCGTAAAAGGCGATCAGCGCGCCGAGCGTGGCCGGATCGAGCCGATCGAGCAGGATCGTCGCCGACGGCCGATCACCGGGGTACGAGCGCGCCGGATCGTCCGAGCGACGCCCCGCCATCAGCGCCGCGCCCTGCGCGAAGCAATTGATCAGCAGCTGGCGGTGATGCTCCTCGGGCAGCGCATGATCGGGCTCGATCGCAGCGATGAACTCGACCGGGACGAGCTGCGTGCCCTGGTGGAGCAATTGGAAGACGGCGTGCTGCGCGTCGGTGCCGACGCCGCCCCAGGTGATCGGCGCGGTGGCGCGGTCGACCGGCTCGCCTTCAACCGTCACGCTTTTGCCGTTCGATTCCATTTCGAGCTGTTGAAGATAGGAGGGAAGCAGCCGCAGGCGTTCGTCATAAGCGAAGACGCCGCGCGTCGCGGCGCCGCGGACGTTTGCGTAATAACGGTCGACGAAGGCGCCGAGCACCGGCGCGTTGCGCGCGAGCGGCGAGAGCCTGAAGTGGCGGTCCATCGCCGCCGCGCCTTCGAGCAATTCCTCGAACGCGTTCCAGCCGAGCGCGAGCGCCGCGGGAAAGCCGATCGACGACCAGATCGAGAAGCGTCCGCCGACGGTCGCCGAGAAGGGCAGGATACGAGTCTCGTCGACCCCGAACTCGATCGCGCGGTCGGGGTCGGCGGTGAGCGCGACGATCCGGCCATAAGGATCGGCGACGCCGCCATCCTCCATCCACGCCAGCGCCGAGCGGGCATTGAGCATCGTCTCGGTGGTCGTGAAGGTCTTCGAGGCAATCACCAGCAGGGTGACGGCCGGATCGAAGCCGCTCGTCGCTTCCTCCAGCGCGGCACCGTCGACGTTGGAGACGACCGCCACGTCGTAACGGCCGACGTCGCGCCCGAGCGCATCGACCAGCAATTTGGGGCCAAGCGCCGAGCCGCCGATGCCGATGTGGAGGATGTGCCGCACCGGCCCGAACGCATCTGCCTCGATCGCGTCGATCAGCGCGCGCATCCTGGCGTGGAGCAGTTGCGCGCGCTTGACGCTCTCGGGCGCCCCCTGCCCGCGCTCGGCGCTGTGTTCGGCGGAGCGGCTTTCGGTGACGTTGACCGGCCGGCCCAGGAAGAGCGCATCGCGCGCGCCGGCGAGATCGCGCTCCTCCGCCAATTGCTCGAAGCCGACGAGCAGCTGCGGGTCGATGTGGGTCTTCGAGAAATCGAAGCGAATGCCGGCTTCGTCGAGGGTGAAGCGCGACAGCCGATCCGGTTCGGCCGCGAACAGATCGCCGAGGCTGCGGCGTTCCACCTGTTCGATCGCCGCCCACGCGCCGCTCATCCACCGTCTCCCTCTTGACGCGGCCTATCTAGGGAGCCGTGCCGCGAATGCCTAGCATATGCTTGACCCGGCGGGAGGCGCGCGCGAAAGCCGCACCGATGTCGAGCGACCACACGATCGAGCCGCGGCGGTCCGCCCGATCGGCCAAGCAAAGCGGCGGCGTTGCCGAAACGGCGCGTTTCATGCTGCTGCTGTTCCTGTTTGCGCTGCTGCTGCGCAGCCTGATCGTCGCGCCGTTCAACATCCCGTCGGGATCGATGCTGCCGCGGATGATGATCGGCGATTATCTGTTCGTCGCCAAATGGCCCTACGGCTATTCGCGCTACAGCTTTCCGTTCAATGCGATCCCGATCGACGGGCGCCTGTTCGGCAGCGCGGCCGAACGCGGCGACGTGGTCGTGTTCCGCTATCCCGGCAGCGACGCCGATTATGTCAAACGACTGATCGGGCTGCCCGGCGACGTGGTGCAGATGCGCGGCGGCACGCTGTTCCTCAACGGCGAGCAGGTGCCCAAGACGCGGCTCGCCGATTATCTGATGCCGATCACGCGCAACAGCCCTTGCCGCACCGTCACTCCCGCCGCGGCCCGGGTGGTTTCGGGCGATGACGGCACGCGCTTCTGCGCTTATCCGCGCTATCGCGAGACGCTGCCCGGCGGGCGCAGCTATGCGGTGCTCGAACAAGGCAGTGGGCCCGGCGACGATACGGCTCCGCTGGTGGTGCCGGCGGGCCATTATTTCATGATGGGCGACAATCGCGACGACAGCGAGGACAGCCGCTTCGCGCGCGATGTCGGCGGCGTCGGCTTCCTGCCTGCCGATCATCTGATCGGCCGCGCGCTGATCACCTTCTTCTCGACCGACGGCTCGGCGTCGTGGCTCAAGCCGTGGACCTGGATTGCCGCGACACGCTGGGACCGTATCGGCGGGACCTATTGATGAGCGGGGCCAGTTCATGAGCGGGCCTGGCAACGAGCGGCAGATCGCCGACTGGGTGGAGGCGACGCTCGGCCATCGTCCGAGGAACCCGGCGTTGTTCACGCGCGCGCTGACCCACAGCAGCCGCGGCGACGAGGATTATGAGCGGCTCGAGTTCCTCGGCGATCGCGTGCTCGGGCTGGTGATGGCGCGCTGGCTCTACGAGCTTTTCCCCGAAGAGCCCGAAGGCAAGCTCTCGCGCCGGTTCAACCTGCTCGTGTCGGGCGAAACCTGCGCCGAGATCGCGCGCGAGCTCGCGCTGGCGGGGCAAATGCGGCTCGGCAAGCAGGCGCGCGACGATGGCGCTGCCGACAGCGACAACGTGCTCGGCGACGTGCTAGAAGCGCTGATCGGTGCGGTGTTCCTCGAGGAGGGGCTGGAACCCGCCGCCGCGTTCATCCGCTCTGCGTGGGGCGAGCGCGTGAGCCGCAACGACAAGGCGCCAAAGCACGCCAAATCGGCGCTGCAGGAATGGGCTGCCGCGCACGACCACAAGCCGCCACATTACGAGCTCGTCCATCGGTCGGGCCCGCACCATGCACCGAATTTCGAGGTTGAAGTGAGCATCAAAAACGTCGGCGAGGCCCGCGCCACAGGGCTTTCGAAGCAGGAAGCCGAGACCGAGGCCGCCAAGGCGCTTCTGGCGAAACTCGCATGAGCGAGCATTGCGGGCTGGTCGCGGTGGTCGGCGCGCCCAATGCGGGCAAGTCGACCCTGGTCAACGCGCTGGTCGGACAGAAGGTCGCGATCGTCAGCCCCAAGGCGCAGACGACACGCACCCGGCTGATGGGTATCGCGATCGCAGGACAAAGCCAGATATTGCTGCTCGACACACCGGGCATCTTCGATCCGCGCCGCCGGCTCGACCGGGCGATGGTCGCCGCAGCCTGGAGCGGGACGCAGGACGCCGATCTGGTGGCGTTGGTGATCGACGCCAAGACTGGCTTTTCGGCACGGATCGAGGCGATGCTCGACACGCTGCAGGGCCGTCGCGAGGCCAAGATATTGGTGCTCAACAAGGTCGACGTCGCCGACAAGCAGGCGCTGCTGACGCTCGCCGCGCAACTCAACGAGCGGGTCGGCTTCGAGGAAACGTTCATGGTCTCGGCGACGACCGGCGACGGAGTCGGCGATCTCAAGGCAACGCTCGCCGCGCGCATGCCCGAGGGGCCGTGGCATTTTCCCGAAGAGCAGGTCTCCGACGCAACCGACCGGATGCTCGCCGCGGAAGTCACCCGCGAGCAGCTCTACCTCCAGCTTCACGCCGAGCTTCCCTATGCAAGCGCGGTCGAAACCGAGAAATACGATGAACGCAAGGACGGCTCGGTCGCGATTCACCAGCAGATCCTGGTCGGACGGCCGACCCAGCGCGCGATCGTGCTCGGCAAAGGCGGTGCGCGGATCAAGGAGATCGGCGCCGCCGCACGCGAGCAGCTCGGCCAATTGCTCGGCCGCAAGGTGCATTTATTCCTGCACGTCAAGGTGAAGCCCGATTGGGAAGAAGACCGCGGCCTCTATCGCGAGATCGGTCTCGACTGGGTGGAGTGAGCTGTCTGGTTCCTCCCCCGGCGTTTCCGGCGGACGGGGAGGCCCGCAAGGGCGCGGGCGGAATTTAGAGAGCCGCCAGCATCTCCTCGACCCACAACGGCACCAGCTCGCCGGCGGGGCCGATTCGGCTCTGGTCGAAGAAGAAGCTGCCCTGGCTCGGCTCGAGATTGATCTCGAGTGTGTGCGCGCCCAGGTAGCGGGCGGTCTGCACGAAGCCCGCGGCGGGATAGACCGCGCCCGAGGTGCCGATCGAGACGAACAGATCGGCTTCCATCAAGGCCCGGTCGAGCGTGTCCATCTCGTAAGGGATCTCGCCGAACCAGACGATGTCGGGCCGCAGCTTCCCGGCGATGCCACAGGCCGGGCATTGCGGGCGCTCGATCAGGCCGCCGTTCCAGCGCACGCGGCTGTCGCAGGCGAGGCACCACGCCGAATTGAGCTCGCCGTGCATGTGAAGCAACCTCCTGGCCCCTCCCCGCTCATGGAGATCGTCGACATTCTGCGTGACGATCAGCAAATTGCCGGACCAGACGGAGTCGAGCCGCCCGAGCGCGTGATGCGCCGGATTGGGCTCGACCCCCTCGAGCGCCGCGCGCCGCGCGTCGTAGAAGCCAAGCACGAGATCGGGATCGCGCGCAAAGGCCTCGGGAGTTGCGACATCCTCGACGCGGTGGCCTTCCCAGAGGCCGCCGGGCCCACGAAAAGTGGCGACTCCGCTCTCGGCGGAGATGCCCGCACCGGTTAGGACAACGATGTTTTCGATTTCTCGCATGCCGCACATCTATGCGATCGAGCGGCTGTCGGGGAAGGGCCGTCGGGCCACCGCCGCATGGCCGGCGAAACCGTTTCAGGATCAGCTCGGCCAAGCAGCGGATAGTTTGTTGCATCACTAATATCGTAGTCATACGGAATTGTGGCCACCGCGACGGGCGCTGTAGGGACGCGTTCGTAAGCGGGATGAGGGCCCCCCCTCGGCAAGCCTGCTTATCTCCTCCGCATGAATGGCGTCGCTGACGGATCCTTTCCTCGCGCCGCTGCAATTCGGTCGTGGTCTGCAGGGGCGCAGTGCATCGGTGGCTTATCATGCCTGCGCTCCTGCCTTTTACTCCGATGCCCGACGCCAAATACCGCTTCCCGGCGTGCCATCCGGGGCGGCCGACTTATGCGCCGCGACATATTGCGCCGATCATCCGCCTCGCCCATGAAGCGTCATGCGCAGAGCGGAAAGATCATGACCTGCATCGGGCTGTTTGGAGCCGACGGACGGATGGGCCGGGCGATCGCCGATGTGGCGGCCGCGCGCGGCGACGTGCTGATCGGCGGCAAGGATCCGGCGGTGTTCGTCGATTTCACCGCCCCTGACGCGCTCGAGACCAATCTCAGCACGGCGGTGTCGACCGGCCGGCCGATCGTGATCGGCACGACCGGCCTTGACCGCCGCCATCACAAAAAGATCGACGCGGCGGCACGGCAGATCGCCGTTCTCCAGGCCGCCAACATGTCGCTCGGCGTGGCCATGCTCGCGCATCTCGTCAACGACGCGGCGGCGCGGCTCGGCGCGGATTGGGACATCGAGATCGTCGAGATGCACCATCGCCACAAGGTCGACGCGCCGTCGGGTACCGCGCTGCTGCTCGGCGCATCGGCGGCAGAGGGACGCGGCTCGACCCTCCAGGCG